>NZ_MSLT01000023.1:300000-600000 GCF_002149925.1 Thioflexithrix psekupsensis
GGCACACGCCAAAATACGAAGTGCAGCGCATCAAAACAGAGGATAAAAAAGACCTGCCTGCCAGTTATCACATGTTGAATACTCCAGACGATTCACAACGTTACGCGCTGCCCACCCGTCAACAGCCCACAACCAGCAGCGAAGAACCTGCGGTAAAAACGTTGAATTATACAGCAACACCAACCGCCTCTCCGCGTCGGGTGACTCCACCACCACCTCCCCTACAACCGACTGGTTTCTTGCAACGTTTGTGGGAAAGTTTATTTGGGGATTCGCCCAAAAAAGCGGCTCATTCGCCTACGGACGCATCTTTTGCCCCGCAAGAGGTAGAACACATTGTGCCAGAGGAGATGACCGACGATCCCAGCACAGAACAAAACGCCCAACCCACCGCCAATCGAGAACGTTCACAAATTCGACGCGGCCGCCGCGGAACTCGACGCAAACGAGATAACACAGACAACAGAAGCACAACGGACAAATACGCTGAAACCAATGACAGCGATTCGTCGTATGTCGCTCCTTACGCGCCATCTGATGACAACCGTGACGAATCTGAAGCCGATTCAGTGACTACAGTGGCACGTCCCCGCAGCACAGAGCCAAAACTTGAGAATAAATCGGAAGATAACCATTAAACGAATATCTTTTTAGTTTTTGACAAAGGGAATAATTTTTTTATTCCCTTCTTCATTCTCAAAAATAGAGGAGTAATTTATGAATCAATTATTGCCTGTGAAGGTGTGGGATTTACCGACTCGTTTATTTCATTGGAGTTTAGTGTTATTAATTATTTTCCAATGGGCGACGGCCAGCGAGTCGGTTTATTACAACATGACTTGGCACAGTTATGGTGGCTATGCCATTTTGTGTTTATTGGCATTTCGTTTATTATGGGGATTTTTTGGTAATCAATATGCTCGTTTTTGGCAATTTACTTACAGCCCTATCACCAGTTTGCATTATTTACTTGGTTTATTTAAATCCGAACAAAAAGTTTATTTAGGACATAATCCTTTGGGGGCTTATTCGGTTTTTGCTTTGTTATTACTCATCTTAATTCAAGCCGTAACTGGCTTATTTGCAGATGATGATATTTTTACCACGGGGCCTTTTGCGCATTGGGTTTCTGGGGATACGCGGCAAGGAATGACTTCGATACATTATTGGAATTTTAATGTGTTATTGGCGTTTATTGCGCTGCATTTATCGGCTATTCTGTTCTATTTATTGGTGAAACGAGATAATCTTGTCCGTCCCATGATCACGGGGAAAAAATGGGTGACTCCAGAGACCACGCCACATTCTGTTTCTCAAACGCCATTATGGTTAGCATTATTACTATTTGGAATAGCGACGGGGTTAGTTTTATTTATCGTTTTATATGTGCCTTCATGGCGTTAAAATAATAGGAGATTTACACCATGCCATTCAAATCATTCTCTTCTTTATTACCTTTTTATTTCACTACAATAACAGGCTTATTATTCACCAGTGGGTGTGCCATGCAGGCCACGCCTTACGAAAAAACCACTCCCCCCATTGCGGTACCCGTATTGGCCGCGGGCGCGCCCACTTATCAACCCACGCCCTTGTCGTTAATGTCAGCAGGAACAGAAACAGATCGCGGCGTTTTATTCACTTTAGATGCGATTTTATTTGACGTGAATAAAGCCAGCTTGCGCAGCGAAGCCCGTCAACGTTTAGACGAGATCGCCCAACAACTCAACAGTTACGGAGAAAGCCGTCTCATCGCCATCGAAGGCCATACAGACAGCACCGGTTCTGCCAAATATAATCAAAAATTATCCGAATCCCGTGCTGCCAGTGTGAAAAAAGCTTTGGTTTCTCGCGGTATTTCAGCCGACCGTATCAGCACCAAAGGCTTTGGGCAAACCCGTCCTACCGCCTCCAACACTGACGCATCAGGGCGGCAATTGAATCGCCGAGTGGAAATTATTTTACTCAACGACCCCCATTCTTCCACGGTCACCACCACGTATAATCCCAGTTTGGAATTGCGTTAAATATTCATAAATTTCAATTATTTCAAGGCAATAGGGTGTAAAACATGGAGATTATTTTGGCGCAACCGCGTGGTTTTTGTGCGGGCGTAGAGCGGGCGATTGAAATTGTGGAGCGGTGTTTAGAATTATACAAGCCGCCGATTTATGTTTTACATGAAATTGTGCATAATCGCCATGTGGTAGAACAATTGCGGGAACGGGGTGCGGTTTTTGTGGAGTCTTTGGAAGCGGTGCCGGCGGGGTGTGTGTGTATTTTCAGTGCGCATGGCGTGGCGACTGCAATTGTAGAACAGGCACAAGCTCGACAATTGAACGTGGTTGATGCCACCTGTCCATTGGTTACCAAAGTGCATTTACAAGCCCAACGTTATGCGCGTCAAGGCTATGAAATTATTATCATTGGTCACCCCGGTCATCCCGAAGTCGAAGGCACACGCGGGCGAATTGAGGGGAAAGTTTACGTTTTATCCACCGAAGCCGAAGTGGCGCAATTGCAGGTTTCCGATCCTGATAAATTGGCCTACGTGACACAAACCACCTTGAGCATTGATGATACGAAAGCGGTTATTGATGCGTTACTACAACGTTATCCCCAGATTCAGGGGCCTGCCTTAAATGACATTTGTTATGCCACGCAAAATCGTCAAAATGCGGTGCGGGAGTTGTTGCAATCGATTGATTTATTGTTAGTAGTTGGCGCGCACAACAGTTCTAATTCCAATCGTTTGCGAGAAGTTGGGGCGCAAAACGGGGTTATTTCGTATTTAATTGAGGATGCCAATGATATTCGAGTGGAATGGTTTGCTCATTCGCCGCGAGTGGGAATTACGGCGGGTGCGTCTGCGCCAGAAATTCTAGTGACAGGCGTATTGGCGCGTTTAAATGAATTAGGCGTTGCCAATCAAGTCCGAACAATGGCAGGCATTGAAGAAAATACCTCTTTTCGTTTGCCCGTGAATTTGCTGCGCCGCAGTGAGGGGTAATGGTTGGTTTGGTCTGAATTGGAATTAATGGGATTTATTTTTGGGTGCTTATTGGTTCTAATTCAGACGATTAAATTCTATAAATAACACTATTATTTTGGTGAAACAATGTCTATTACATTTAATTTTTTACCCGCAGGTTATGGTGATGCCATTTTAATTTCTTTTGATGGAAAGAATATTTTTGTTGATGGTGGAACAAAAAAGAATTACTTACATAAAAGCATTCAAAAAATAAAATCTAATAAGCAATTAATAGATTTAATGGTTTTAACTCATATTGATAGCGATCATATTGGAGGTTTTATTGGTATTCTTAAAAATGAAGAAGATGGACGCTTAGTTCAAAAAGTTTGGTTTAATTCGCTTGATAAAGCTAATTTTATTCCTTCATTTACTGACTCTAACGAAACAAGTGCAAGACAAGGAGTAACGTTTCAGGATCGTGTTAAAGAACTGGCTAAAGAAAATAAACTTACTTATGATGATCAAATTTTCATTGAAGCAAAGCCAGAGAAATTTGAAATTTTTCCTCATTTAGAGGTAAATATACTTTCTCCGACTAAAGAAAAATTAGATATTTTGGCATCAAGTATTTTAGAATCAGTGTCTGAAACTAGAGAAACGGCTACAAAAACTCGTATCAATTTTTGTACAATTGAACAGTTAGCGCAATATGAATTTAAGAAAGACTCTAGTCCGACTAATGCGGCCAGTATTGTTTTATTATTAACGTATAAAGAAGAATATAAGTTTTTGTTACTTGCGGATGCGGATATAGAGTTAGTTACAAACTCTTTAATAAATTTAGGTTATTCTAAAAAGAATAAGTTAAAAATTAATTTTGTTAAATTGTCGCATCACGGGAGTAAAAATAATTTAAATCAAGCGTTTTTAGAACTCATTGATACAGATACCTTTGTCATTTTAACAAATGCGGGAAAACATGGTCATCCTGACACGGAAACGCTTTGTAAAATTATTATGAATCCAGAAAGAAATTTAGGTAAAAAAATAAATTTTTTTCTTAATTATGACTCTGTGTATAATTCTTTAAAAGATAACCCTGTATTTGAACCTGAGCAAAGAAAAAAATATAATTTTTCTTTTTTCTCAAAGGAAAATGAACCATTAATTTTTGGGTAGTAAAAAATGTTACATCATTATGATGATATAAAAGATTATGCTGTAAAAATAACTGTTCAAGGAACAAAATCGGGTAGTGGGGTTATTGTAAAACCCACAGAGAATGCTTCGTGTTTTTATATTTTAACCGCCAGACATACTTTTAAAAAAGATAAATCCGATGAATTGCTGGACAGAGAAATTATATACCAAAATTATGTGAGATATAAAAACAAATTAAGTTCTAATATCTAGCTAGATATTAGGTATAAGATACTGTTTAATTTTATTAAACTTAAACACTTTACCTGACAAAAAGGTCTCAAACATACTAGTGACTTCTTTAAAGCTTGATAGACGATGAAAATTCTTTCTGACCCAATTCTTACCTTGAAGCCAAATATCCTCGACTGGATTTTGCTCTGGGGCATTGGGCGCAAATCTTAATAAACGAACTTTCCATTCTGATTCTGGAAGTCCCCCATTTAATTTCTCTAAATAAGTTCTTAAACCTTCAGAACGATGATAACTTGCACCATCCCAAATAATCACATGACGGGCTTCTTTATATCTGTAAATGAGCCAGTTAATAAAGTCTATCGTATATTTTGTATCAGCTTTCTTTGCCCTATCTAAAATAAATTCTCCCGTATAAATATTCACCGCTCCATACCACGTTTGAGAAGTGCGATAATTACTCATCTTTATTGACGTTCTTTCTCCTTTTTTCGACCAAACATAAGCACAAATATCTCCCCACAACTGATGGCTTTCGTCTTGCATCCAGTACATTACCTCTCCACTTTCTATCTGTTCACGCTCCTTATCTATTAAATCCTTAATCTCTTTTTTTTTAGCTTCTACTTTTACCTCATCTTTTGCCGAATTCTCTTTGTGTGTCTTCTTATAACTTAAATTCGCTTCTTCTAATAATTTAGTATAAGAAGTATTTGAAGAATAGAAAACATCATACTCCTCTTTTAAGTATCTCTTTAGTTCCTCTATTGTTATTGTCTTCTTTTCTTGTATCCAATTAATCACATCTTCTCGTTCACGCGGCTTTAAATACCCTGGCGAGCCTTTATACGCTAACTTTAATCCTTCCACCCCTGACGCTAAATAAATGGCTTTCTATTTATCCACAAATTGCACACTGACACAACACGCTAAAGCCGCTTCCGCACGCACAAAACCAAGCAAAGACATTCTTACTGCCATCGCTCGCTTCACTTCTCTCGCTTCACCTGTTGACATTAACTCTTCTAAATCTTCATATCTCTTGTTCATTATTCTCTCCTATTTAAAAAGTATTATTATACGACTCTGAAAAAATTGGTATATTATTGACTTATACCTCAAAGGAAAATTTTTTGAAGATTTAGACCGTTTTTTGAATATTGTTTTTGAAAATGACACCTATCCCGAAAGAGAAATAGTGATAGAACGTGTTTTTTCAAATTTACTAAACTTTTTTGAGAGAAATAACGACTCATCTAATGATGAGAAAATTATTTCAATATTAAAGAAAATTATAAATCACTATGCAAAAAATGAAAGTTTCGAGCAAGTATTTAATGGTGTGAAATATTTAGCGGGTATTTTCTTAAAGAAAAAAGATTATTCTAATTTTGAATCAATTTTATTGGAAAATGTAACTTGGTTTAAAAAAGCAAGAGATGAAATTAAAATTTACTTATTGCTTGCTAATTCATTTTTTAGAGTTGAAAAGTATGAAGAAGCAAGAAACTATTATCAAGATATTCTTGATAAGTTAAAGCGTTTTAAAAAAGATAAAACTTTAGCCTTAAAAATCTATATTCGGCTTATTAATATTGCTCAAAAACTCAATGAAACCCCAGAAAAAATAAAAAAGGCTTATCAAAAAGCCAAGCATTTTTTAGATGGTCATCAAAATAGCATAGAAAATGCTCAAGAATATATTGATAAATTAGAAAAAATTTGGTTGGAAATTGAAGGCTACACAATCAATAATCATATTGCAGCAAATCGTGAGCTAAAACAAGATATTGCTAATATTAAAAATACAATTGAACCCTTAACAAAGCAATATCAAATTATTGATGAAAAAATTAATAGATTTGAATGGAAAATGCAACAAGAAATAACTGTTTTTAACTCTCGCTTTGAAGAAATTAAAAAATTAATTCAAGAGAATCTAAAAAAACCACTTGAACCTTCTAAAAATTTCTTTCAAAAAATTATAGACAGCGTCATTGCAAGATTTATGACTAAAAAATAAAAGCATCGAATTTGGTAATGATTGTGATTCTTTCAACAAATTAATTTTTGCCCAAACCCTTAGCCCTACATGAAAAAGTAGGGCTAATGTAGGCTTTAATTTACGATGATTTTACCGCAATTTTACCGATTTTCTCACGCCAAATCGCGGGGCCTGTTTTATGTACGGATTCCCCGGTCACATCCACCGCGACAGTGACAGGCATGTCTGCCACTTCAAACTCATGAATGGCTTCCATGCCCAAATCGGCAAACGCCACCACTCGCGCCGAGCGAATCGCTTTTGAGACCAAATACGCCGCGCCACCCACTGCCATCAAATAAACCGCTTGATATTTCTTAATGGCTTCAATGGCTTGGTCGCCGCGTTCAGCTTTGCCGACCATGCCAATTAAGCCTGTTTTTTCCAACATCATCTCGGTGAATTTATCCATGCGGGTGGCTGTCGTTGGGCCGGCGGGGCCGACGACTTCATCGCCGACGGGATCGACGGGTCCGACGTAGTAAATAAAGCGATTTTTAAAATCAATTTCGGGTGGCAACGATTCGCCGCGTGCCATCATGTCTGCAATACGTTTGTGTGCGGCATCGCGGCCAGTCAACAATTTTCCGCTGAGTAACAAGCGATCACCGGGCTGCCAGTTTTGTAATTCTTCTCGTGTTACCGTATCCAGATTAACACGACGAGTTTGTGTACTCGCTGCCCAAGTCACCGCCGGCCAATCGGATAAATGGGGGGGATGCAATACCGCGGGTCCGCTGCCGTCCAGCGTAAAATGTGTGTGCCGCGTGGCCGCGCAATTGGGGATCATCGCCACAGGCAAAGAAGCCGCATGAGTGGGGAAATCTTTGATTTTTACGTCTAAAACTGTGGTTAACCCCCCTAAACCTTGTGCGCCGATGCCTAAGGCATTGACTTTAGTATATAACTCTATGCGTAATTCTTCAATTTTATTGCTGGGACCGCGAGCAATTAATTCTTGAATATCAATGTGATCCATTAAAGACTCTTTAGCCAATAACATGGCTTTTTCTGCCGTTCCCCCAATACCAATGCCTAAAATGCCCGGTGGACACCAGCCTGCCCCCATTAGCGGGACTGTTTTCAACACCCACTCGACAATGCTGTCGCTGGGATTGAGCATGACAAATTTAGATTTGTTTTCCGAACCGCCGCCTTTTGCCGCTAATTGTACTTCAACAGTATCACCCGGCACCAGTTCAACATGTAACACTGCTGGTGTATTATCTTTGCTGTTTTTACGTGATCCAGCAGGGTCAAGTAACACGGATGCACGTAGTTTATTGTCAGGATTGTTGTAAGCCAAACGCACGCCTTCATCGACCAATTCTTGTAAACTGCGTGTCGTATCGAAACGGACATTCATACCAATTTTGAGAAAAACCACCGCAATTCCTGTATCTTGACAAATCGGCCGATGTCCCTCCGCACACATACGCGAATTGACCAGAATTTGTGCCATCGCATCACGTGCCGCATCGGATTGTTCTAATTCATAGGCTTTACCGAGGGCTTGAATGTAATCAACAGGATGATAATAAGAAATAAATTGAAATCCGTCCGCAATACTTTGAATAAAATCTTGCTCTTTAATTAACGTCGTCATAAACACCTCACATAATGGCTCAGGGAAAATCGCAGTTTAATTCTGCGTTATTAACTCGATAGCGTAAAAAGATAATGTAATAAAAATCCGAGAAAAATAAGCGCGCCTGTCCAATGATTATTTAAAAAGGCTTGAAAACAAAACGCAGGTTCACGCGCTCGAATTAAATACTGTTGATAAATAAAAGTCAGTGTGGCAAAAAATAAAGCCGTGTAATAAACCCAATGCGCGGCAATCATTTGTCCTAAAATAAGCAGTAAAATAATCACCGTAATTTGCAGTAACGCAATAATCCAACGATCCGCATTGGCAAATAAAATGGCCGTGGATTTAATGCCTATTTTTAAATCATCTTCTCTATCCGTCATGGCGTAAAGCGTATCATAAGCCAATGTCCATAATAAATTAATGATTAATAACCACCACGCCAGTAAAGAAACACTGCCCGTTTGCGCTGCAAAAGCCATAGGAATCGCCCAACTAAAGGCTAAACCTAAAAATAATTGGGGCCAATAAGTATAGCGTTTAGTAAAAGGGTAAATCGCCGCTAAAATAACCGCTACAAAAGAGAGTAAAATCGTGAACCAATTCAGCAATAATACTAATGCAAAAGCCAATGCACATAATAACAGAAATAATGTCAAGACTTCCCGCGCTGATATTCGCCCCGCAGTCAAGGGACGATCTTGGGTGCGTTTGACATGGCGATCAAAATCTCGATCCGCATAATCATTAATCACGCAACCCGCTGAACGCATTAAGATAACGCCAGCAACGAAAACAAACAACACTAACATGTCAGGTATGCCCTGCGCCGCAACCCATAATCCCCACAAGGTCGGCCACAATAATAAATAAATCCCAATCGGCCGATGCCAACGCATTAATAATAAATATTCTTTCCAATGATTTGATTTTAACATAAGCCAATATCAGATTTTAAAGAAGGTAAAAAAACTTCTAAAATAAGTAACGGTTTTTTTTCCAAATAAAATAAGGAACGCCTAGCCCAAAAAAAGGGATTATTTTTTGCTTGAAATGGACTAAAATCAGTCCTTATATTTTTTAATAAAGGATGTAAAATAGGAATTTGGGTAATTTGTAATTGTTGTCGCATTAAAGTGGGATGAGAAAATAAAATATCGCCTAATGGTTTCTCTCCCCAATGCTTTAGATAAGCATATTTTCCTGTTAATAATGATTCAGGCAAAACTGTCCGCGCAAAAACCCAATATTGCTGACCATTTCCCAAATAAACTTCGCGCAATCTGGCATAATGTCGTGGGGCTAAGTGTAATAGTTGTCTTTCATCATTTGCGGGATAGTCCCAATATTGACACAATACTTTAACCTGCACAGGAGCGGCACTGATTTGTTGTAAACGTTGCGTCAACGATCCGCGATCCAACAACCACGTTGCCCACGTTGACGACAGCCCTACATGTCGCCACGCCCGCGCCTCGTGCCAACGTACCCTGTCCATTTCGTCACTCCTATCAAGAAAAAACAAACGTCACAGTATAGCAGCGAAAATCTGGTCATGATACCCACTTTAATTGTGAAATCACACCATGTTCATTACGCGCTAATAATGATATACTTTTGACACTGGTTCAACCTTTCACATTTAAAATTTAACTACAGGTGAAATATGAAATTAAGCGATTTAAAGGTAAAATACCGAATTTTATTAGGCTTTTTATTACTTATTTTATTTATCTTAATATCAGGTATTTTGGCAATTATCAATACAAGCCGAATTGCCAATTACACCGAACGTTTATATCACCATCCATTTACGGTATCTAATGCCGTGCGCGATATTAATCTTAATGTGGTTAAAATTCATCGTAACATTAAAGAAATTGCGATTACTCGTGACCCGGCTGTGGTTGAGGAAATGCTCAAAGCCATTGCACTTGAAGAGCGATTATTTTATGAAGAAGTTGATCTAATAAAGGCGCGTTTTTTAGACGATAAAAAGAATATTGATACGCTAACAAAAACATTTGCCGAATGGAAACCCATCCGAGAACAAGTGGTTCAATCTTGGTATGAAGGTCAGTATGAACAAACTGCCAAAATAACACAAGAAAAAGGCAATCCCCAAGTGATGCAATTGGAAACAGATTTGAAACAAATTACCACTTTTGCTGAACAAAAAGCAGAAGAATTTATGGAGGAAGCTCGTGGTAGTGCGCAGAAAGTTTTTCTTTATTCTATCTTGGTTTTTTCCTTGCTGATAGCGGCTTCTATTATCATTGCATTGATAACGGCAAAATCAATTACCACCCCATTGGCAATTTTAAACCAAGTGGCCAGCAATATTGCTGATGGTAATTTGGACACTGTGATTCATGTGAATCGCAATGATGAACTAGGGCATTTAATGGAATCCTTTGCCGAAACTCAATCACGATTAAAAGAACGGATTGAATCCGACAAGCGAATTGCCAGTGAAGCATTGCGTATTAATGAAGCCTTAAATAATGTGATGACAGGTGTTTTAATCGCTGATAATGATTTTAATGTGATTTACACTAACCAAGCGGTGAGAGAGTTTTTTAGTAAATACGAAACAAAGATTAGAAAAGATTTACCGAATTTTAGTCAAGATAGAATTGTCGGTTTTTCTATCGATCAATTTCACCACCAACCGCATCATCAACGGGCAGTATTAAGTCGCATGAGTGGCAGTCATTCCACCACAATTCTTATTGGCGGGCGCACGGTGACTTTAAATATCAGTACCGTGATTGATCAATCTGGCGAACGTTTGGGCTGGATTGTGGAATGGCGCGACCGCACGGATGAAGTGAAAATTGAGAATGAAATTAAATCGGTGGTTTCTGCCGCTTCTAAAGGTGATTTTAATCAGCGATTAAGTTTAGATCAGAAAACAGGCTTTTTTAAAGCCTTGAGTGAAAATCTAAATTCTGTTTTAGATTATAATCAGCAAATGATTAATGAATTAATGTCTTTATTTTCTAGTGTTTCTAAAGGCGATTTAACACAGTCAATTATTCGTGATTATTCAGGTTCATTGCAACAGCTTAAAGATGACGTGAATGGAACGATTGACAAATTGACTGAAGTCATGTCTGAAATTAAGACTTCCGTTGAAACCATTAAGCAAGCCACAGATGAAATCTCCAGAGGTAATGTTGATTTAAGTCAACGCACAGAAGAACATGCGGCTTCATTGGAAGAAACGTCAGCCAGTATGGAAGAAATGACCAGTACGGTGCAGCAAAATGCCAGCAATGCGCAAAAAGCCAAACAATTAGCCAGTGGCGCACGCGATTCTGCTAAAAAAGGCGGTGAAGTGGTGAATAATGCCATTAACGCCATGAGTGTCATTAACGAAAGCAGTAATAAAATCACAGATATTATTAGCGTGATTAATGAAATTGCTTTTCAAACGAATTTATTGGCCTTAAATGCGGCTGTGGAAGCGGCTCGCGCAGGAGAGCAAGGACGTGGTTTTGCGGTGGTCGCAGCCGAAGTGCGCAGTCTCGCCCAACGCAGTGCGGCTGCGGCTAAAGAAATCGGTTCGTTGATTAAGGACAGCGTTGAAAAAGTGCAAGAAGGCACTCGTTTGGTGAATCAATCGGGACAAACGCTAGAAGAAATTAACTTAGCGGTGCGTCAAGTCAGCGATATTATTGCAGAGATTTCTATTTCTAGCCAAGAACAAGCCTCTGGTATTAATCAAGTCAATAAAGCCATTTCGCAAATGGACGAAATGACGCAGCAAAATGCAGCCTTAGTAGAGCAATCTTCTGTGGCCAGTGAAGCGATGCGAGAACAGACTTTAAAATTATTAGAACAAGTGGCTTTTTTCAAAACAAGAAATGAGCGAAAGAGAGCGTAAAATCATGATAGCGCGTTATTCTGACATTATCCGTAATGGGCTGTGGACTAATAACCCCGGTTTAGTGCAATTATTAGGTTTATGTCCATTGTTGGCGGTTACAGGAACGGCCGTAAATGGCTTGGGATTGGGGATTGCTACCACCTTGATTTTGATGACTTCTAATGCCACTGTGTCCCTAGTGCGTCACGTGGTGCCAAATGAAGTGCGTTTGCCTGTATTTGTGCTGATTATTGCCTCTTTTGTTACCACGATTGAAATGTTGATGAAAGCTTTTTATTTCGATCTTTATTTGGTTTTGGGTATTTTTATTCCTTTAATTGTCACGAATTGTTCCGTCATTGGACGCGCAGAAGCTTTTGCATCGAAAGAACCCATTGATCGGGCAATTATCGATGGTTTAATGATGGGCTTAGGATTTACGATGGCTTTGGTTTTATTAGGGGGAATGCGGGAATTATTAGGACAAGGCACTTTATTTGCCCAAGCAGAGTTAATGTTTGGCCAATATGCCCAATCATTCACTATTGTGGTATTTGAAGAATATCGTGGCTTTTTATTGGCAATTTTACCGCCGGGGGCATTTATTGGATTGGGATTATTAATTGCGTTAAAAAATACTATTGATAAATACAGCGCAAAACGTCCTATAACCCAGCCTATTGTTTGGACTAAAACAACGGAAGAAACCGCTAAACCATTGGCTTAATGGATTCAGTATGTTAGGTATTAAATTTGGATATTAATACACGTCAAGAATTATTCGCTCGCTTACAAGCGCACAATCCCCATCCTACCACTGAATTATGTTATGAAAACACATTTCAATTATTAATTGCGGTGATTTTATCCGCTCAAGCCACTGATATTAGTGTGAATAAGGCCACGCTGCCATTATTTGAATTTATAAAAACACCGCAGCAATTATTGGCTTTAGGAGAAGAATCGTTAAAAACTTATATTAAAACGATTGGTTTATACAACAGTAAAGCGCGTCACATTATGGCGACTTGTGCGCGATTAGTGACTGATTATCAAGGGGATGTTCCCCATGATCGCGCTGCGTTGGAGAGTTTACCCGGTGTGGGGCGAAAAACGGCAAATGTGATTCTCAATACTGCGTTTGGCCAGCCCACGGTGGCAGTAGATACGCATATTTTTCGCGTCGCCAATCGTACGGGATTGGCGACGGGTAAAACGGTGTTGGCGGTGGAGCAGGGCTTGTTAAAAAATATTCCACCTGAGTATTTACGCCATGCGCATCATTGGTTGATTTTGCATGGGCGTTATGTGTGTGTGGCGCGGAAACCTAAGTGTTCACAGTGTGTTATTGCAGATTTATGCGAATTTTCTGAAAAAACACCATAAACTCCTAATAAATTCACTTTAATCGCCCCAAGCGTGCCAAAATTTGCCGCGCAATGTGTTCTCCCCACAATGTGTATCCCGCAGCCGATGGATGTATGCCGTCTTCTGCCCAATAATCCATCGATTGAGGTGAGTGCGTAAAATCAATATAAGCACATTTGGCTTGTCTTATTACTGATTGTTCTAAATGATAATTTAATAGCATTCGACGAATATTGAGTAAAAAACGCAGAGGTTGCGGTGCATATTTTTTTTGAGAAAAAGGGGGGGATAAGGTGAAGAAAATCCCTTGTTTTACATTATCTTTAGCACTATGAATCACGCGATATAATTCTTCTCGCCAGCGCGACAATGAGGTCAATTGCCACGTGTCATTGAGACCTAAAACAATCACTAAAATATCAGGTTTTAACGGTTCCACTTGGGGAATCAACCAATGATGCGTTTTTTGCACATTAATCTCTCTTCCCCCCAAGCATTGCCAGTGAATGGCTTGTTTAGTATAACCATTTAAATGGGCAGCGATTTGTGCGGCTAAACCTTGTGCATGGGTGGCGATTCCTATGCCCACTGCGGTCGATTCGCCCAATACCACCAGCGTATGTATCGGATACGTGCCTTTAAACACGCCCTGAGTCGCGCCCGCAGGATAGGGTAAAATGCGATTTAACGGTTGAATGCGGCGTTTTTGCCAATACCATAGAGGAAATAGCAAAATAAACCCCATCCACCATATCAGGTGTAATAACCATAAGGGTAATTTTTCTAACATTTTTCTGTTTATCCACCTTGTTTTTAGTATGAAATGAGATAAGAAATGGTGATTGTCATGATGATAGTGATAAGAACGTTATATAAATTGTACTTTAGTCTACTCTTATTTGTCTTGTTTAGCACCGAATTATTGGCCGCGCCCACGCTTACAGCCCATTTAGATAGCCCGCAAATTACGCAAGATCAAGTGGCTTTTTTAACGTTGACTTTAGATGATCCTCAACAATTGGCAAACAGTCGTTCATCCGAGCCAGATTTAACGCCTTTACGTGAATTATTTGAAGTTTCTGGCCAGCAAGTGATGGAGTCAACTAATGTGATTAATAATCGCATTAGCCGACAATTAACGTGGTCTTATCAACTTGCACCTAAACAATCAGGGCAATTAACAATTCCTGCATTGAGTTTAAAAATAGGCGATACAGAAATAAAATCTGAGCCTTTATTATTGCAAGTATTGCCCGCGGATAAAACGCAAGCGCAAAGTTTGCGTTTAGAGGTGACGGTGTCTAATGATTCTCCTTATTTATTTGAGCCAATTCATTACACCATGCGTTTTTATCATCATGGTGAATTAAGAGAAATGCAGGCTGTTCCTCCCGGTGATAATGTTCTTATTAAACCGTTAACCCATACCAATAAAGCCTATCAGCAAGTGATTAATGGGGAAAATGTAACGGTAAGTGAATTGGTTTATTTAGTTACACCCTTAAAAAGTGGTGAATGGGAATTATCTCCTGCACAAATTATAGGGCAAAAAATAGACCAACGAAGTGGATCATTTGGTGGAGGGGGATTTTTTAGTTTTAATACGCCGCGTCCGGTGACTATTCGCAGTGATTCTGTGTCATTAAAGGTTAAATCTCCCGCCCATCAACCCTGGTTACCTGCAACGAAAGTGGAATTAACGCAGGAATGGGAAACGCCTATTGATGGGGAATTATCTGTGGGTTTGCCAATTATTCGGACTTTAGTATTAACCGCAAAAGGCAGTGGAGAGCAGGCATTGCCACCTTTGGATAAGCTGATGTCAGAACAAGCAAATTTATTGCGGGTACGCGCTCCTAATGCCGAGCAGAATTGGTCTATTCCACGCGGTGAGAATCATGGCGTGGCTACTTTAAAACAACGTTTTAGTTTAACGCCATTGCAAGCCGGAACAATTATTTTACCTGAAATAAAAGTACCCTGGTGGAATGTCACTACGGATCAATTAGAATGGGCGATTATTCCAGAGCAAACCTTAACGGTTATTGAAAATCCTGCGTTTGTGTTATCTCCAGCACCAGAAACGGTTAATCATGCCGCTCCTGTTACTGTTCAATATGTACAGCAAGTTGCTTTTAATTTGTGGCAATATGGATTTTTAAGTACGGCATTATTGGCATTATTTATTGCGTTAGTATTATCTCGTTTGTCATTAAAACCAAAACCAGTAAAAATAGCAATGTCATCAACGGCTGTTTCTCGCTTAGATACGAAATGGTTATGGCAACAGTTTGCCGCGACCAATGATTTATCCCAATTACGACGTTTATTACAGCGATATATTTGTTATCATTGGCGATTGCCTTTAACTCATTCTTTAAGTCATTTAACGCAGATTATTGGGCAAGACACTGAAGCACAACGCAACGTGGTGCATTTGATACAGGTTTTGGATGTGGCTTTGTATGGCAAAGAACGGGAAAATTTAGATGTGGCACAGTGGAAACATGAGTTACTGTCGGCATTGGCACATTTACCTGTTCCTCGTCCGACCGCTGGTGATCAGGCAGGGTCTCCCGCAGAAGTGTTGCTGCTCAATCCCGCGGTGTAGAGATTTTTAGGTCGCTATCGCAAGAACTGGCGGCAGGCCACAGGTCTGCCCCACAATAGTGCGGTGAGAAACTGTAAAATTTTGTGGTAAAAACAATTGCTATATAGCATCTTTTTGTTTAATATTGTATTTTTCAAAAAAAGGGGCATATTGAACATTTTGTTCAATGGCTGGAGTGTTTTTTTTATGTTGACCCTCCCCATAGGCGGCATTATACTTGCGGCTTTATTTGGCCAACTGGACTAAAGCGTCTAACATCCGCGCCGCTTGTTTAGAAGATAGGCAAGTCGCTGGAAGTTGTAGATGTCGCAAATCATGGTGGCTTTAACCGTAGGTTACAATCGTTTGAGACTCCCTTTTGATGAATTTTGAATCATCTGATTTTGATGCCAAGAGAATATTTCGCGTGCAGGCCTTTGCGGTGTCGGGTTTGGCGTTGCTGTTTTATATTTTCGATGGGCAGTCAGCCGCACAAGGGGCTTTTTACGGTGGGGCGATTGTGCTTTTTAATACATGGGTGACGCATCGCCGTTTAAAATCTGCACAGGAACTGGCAAAAATCGCGCCGGGTAGGGAAGTGACTGCATTGTATTTAGCAGCGATACAGCGTTTTGTGTTTACGCTGGTTTTTTTCGCCGTGGGCATGGGGTGGTTGCAACTTGATCCCGTCCCTATGCTGGTTGGTTTTGGAGTGGTACAATTGAGTTATTTTGTAAGCGGTTTCTTAATCAGTCATAAATCGATAAAATAATATTAAAAAAGCGTACGAAGTGTGTTTTCTAGTATTCAAAATTGACAGTTATTATAATCTTTAAATCTATCGCATGTTAGGAGTAGGCAAGTGAGTGCAGAAAGTAGTGGCGGCCAAACACCCGTTGAGTATATTCAACATCACTTAACCAATTTGAGTGTCGGTGAGGGATTTTGGTCACTGAACATTGATACTTTATTTTTTAGTATTGGCTTGGCGGTATTATTCGGCTGGATTGCCAAGAAAGTGGGGGACAGCTTAGACCCCGATAACCCCAAGGGAATGCAAAATGTATTGGAAGTTATTGTAGAATTCGTCGATTCTCAGGTCAAAGACTCATTTCAAGGGCGTAATCCCTTAATTGGGCCGTTGGCATTGACCATATTTGTTTGGATCATTTTGATGAATGCGATGGACTTGATTCCGGTCGATTTGCTGCCTTGGTTGGCTTCTCTGATCGGTATTCATTACCTTAAAGTCGTTCCCACCACCGATTTATCAGCCACCTTCGGGATGTCCTTCAGTATCTTTGCCTTGATTATGTTTTACAACTTTAAGGTCAAAGGTCCCGCGGGTTTCGCCAAGATGTTCTTATTCCATCCGTTCTCAGCCAACAACGTCGTGGTCAAAATCATTCTGATGCCGTTTAATATCCTCATGACCACCATTGAGGAAATCGCCAAACCAGTCAGTATGGGTTTGCGGTTATTCGGTAACATGTTTGCTGGCGAATTGATCTTTATCTTGATCGCAATCTTACCGTTTTGGATTCAATGGATTCCGGGTGGAATTTGGGCAATTTTCCACGTGGTGGTAATTACCCTGCAAGCCTTTATTTTCATGTTGTTGACTATTGTGTATCTCAGTATTGCACACCAGTCACAAGATGATCACTAATTTTTATCTTAACCTTTCATTTTCATTGTACTTTACTTTTTAGGAGAAACTTCACTATGAGTCCTGACGTTATCAATCAAATGGGTGCCGTTTACGCTAACACCGTATTAGTTGTTGGTTTGATTCTGGCGTTTGCCGCAGCGGCCTCAGCGATTGGCTGGGCGATTATTTGTTCACAATACTTGTCAGGTATTGCCCGTCAACCCGAAATGCGTTCACAATTGATGGGACAAATGTTATTTACGGGTGGTTTGATGGAAGCGTTCCCGATGATCGCTTTAGGGATTGCCATGTTCTTTACTTTCGCTAACCCGTTTGCAGGGTCTTTCTTAGCAGCCGTTGGCGGTTAATCACTCCATTCACGTAACCAAACAGGTGTCGAGATGAATTTAACAGCCACTCTCTTCGGACAAATGGGTACATTTGCTGTACTCGTTTGGTTCGTCGGCCGCTATCTCTGGGGGCCAATGACGACCATGTTGGCTGACCGCAATAAACGGATCGCCGATGGTTTGGCGGCCGCGGATCGCGGTAAGCATGAGTTGGAGCTGGCCAGTCAACGCGCCGCCGATGTTTTGCGTAAAGCAAAACAAGAAGCCGCTGACATCGTCAGTGCTGCCAATAAGCAAGCCAGTCAATTGGTCGAGCAAGCTCGCACAGATGCGCGTGCAGAAGGTCAACGTCAGTTGGAAGCCGCGCAAGCTGAAATCGAACAAGAGAAAAAGCGGGCGCAAGAACAACTGCATGAACAAGCCGTCGGTCTCGCTATTCTCTGTGCTGAAAAAGTGCTAGAGCGCGAAATTAACGCGGCGAATCATGCCGTCTTCATTCAGCAGATGATCAAGAAAATATAGGCATAACGTATGTCAGAACTTGCAACCTTGGCGCGCCCTTATGCAGAAGCCATCGCTGATCTGGCCAAGGCCGACAACCAGTTCGATCAATGGTCTGATGATCTTGCTTTTCTTACGACCGTCGTCGAATCCTCCGAGTTAAGCACCTGGGTGCGTACACCCAGTGTCGGAGGAAATGCGCTTGTCAGCCTTATTCTGGACGTTTGTGCCAATCAAGTCAGCCCTGCGGCGCAAAATTTAGTGCGGGTTTTGGTGGATTATCAACGCCTTGCGTTACTGCCGCATGTTGCCGTTCAGTACGAAGCCTTAAAGGCGCAGCATAAAGGCTATGCTAAGGTAGAAATCGTTTCTGCCTACACGCTTACGCCTGAACAGCAGCAAGACCTTGAAGCCCGCTTGCAGAAAAGTCTGGGTAAAACCATTGACATCCGCATGACCACCGATACGTCTTTGATCGGCGGTTGCTTGATTCGGGCGGGTGATCAGGTCACAGACCTTTCCGTTAAAGGACGACTTCAACAATTGGCCGCTGAACTGCGCCATTAAAGCGAGAATATAATCCATGCAGCTTAATCCCTCTGAAATCAGTGAACTGATTAAACAAAAAATCCAGCAGTACGACTTGCCCAATCAAGCGCGTAGTGAAGGTACCATCGTGAGTGTCACCGATGGCATTATTCGTATTCATGGTCTGGCCGATGCGCAACAAGGTGAAATGCTAGAGTTGCCCGGTAATGCTTATGGTTTGGTCTTAAACTTAGAGCGGGACTCTGTGGGTGCGGTGGTTTTGGGTTCTTACGAACACTTAGCCGAAGGCGACACTGTCAAATGCACCAGACGTATTATGGAAGTTCCCGTCGGTGAAGCCCTGTTAGGGCGCGTGGTCAATCCACTGGGGATTGCCATTGACGGTAAAGGTCCCGTTGCTACCACCGAAACCTTACCTTTAGAGCGTATCGCACCGGGTGTGATTAGTCGCCAATCTGTAAGCCAACCCGTACAAACGGGCTTAAAATCAGTGGATGCGATGGTGCCTATCGGACGCGGACAACGGGAATTGATCATCGGCGACCGTCAAACCGGTAAAACTGCCGTTGCTGTTGATGCCATTATCAATCAAAAAGGCACGGGCATTAAGTGTATTTACGTGGCGATTGGGCAAAAAGCCTCTTCTATCGCTAACGTAGTGCGCAAATTAGAAGAACACGGCGCAATGGAACACACTATCATTGTTGCTGCGTCTGCTTCTGAATCAGCCGCATTACAATTTATTGCGCCTTATGCGGGTTGTGCGATGGGCGAGTATTTCCGTGATCGCGGTGAAGATGCCCTGATTATTTATGATGATTTGACCAAACAAGCCTGGGCTTATCGCCAAGTGTCTTTGTTACTGCGTCGTCCACCGGGTCGAGAAGCCTATCCGGGTGATGTATTCTACTTGCATTCTCGCTTGTTAGAGCGTGCTGCGCGGGTTAATCCTGATTATGTAGAAAAAATGACCGGCGGCAAAGTCAAAGGCAAAACGGGATCATTAACCGCACTGCCCATCATTGAAACCCAAGCCGGTGACGTGTCTGCTTTCGTACCCACCAACGTTATCTCTATTACTGACGGTCAAATTTACTTAGAAACCGACCTGTTTAACTCAGGGATTCGTCCTGCGATCAACGCGGGCTTATCCGTATCACGGGTAGGTGGCGCGGCACAAACCAAGATCATTAAGAAATTGGGTGGTGGTGTGCGTTTAAGTTTGGCGCAGTATCGGGAATTGGCTGCCTTTGCTCAGTTTGCTTCGGACTTAGATGAAAGTACCCGTAAGCAAATCGAACGCGGTCAACGTGTCACTGAACTGATGAAGCAAAAGCAATACTCTCCTTTGAGCGTTGCAGAAATGGCCGTTTCTCTGTTTGCCGTCAATGAGGGCTATCTGGACGACGTGCCTGTGAAAAAAGTGGTTGAATTTGAGCATGGTTTGCATGTTTATATGCGAAATAATCATGCCAGTTTGTTGCAAGAAATCAATGCCAGCGGCGATTACAATGCTGACATCGAGGCGCGTTTTAAGAAAGCCCTCCAAGATTTCAAAGCCAATCACACATGGTAAATGGGACGGATTAGAGGTGAAAGGGGGCTGAACCAATGACCTATTGGTCTCGCCCTTTTCCCTTGTTGCTTTAAGGATAACACAATGGCCAGCGGCAAAGAAATTCGCACCAAAATTTCGAGTATTAAAAATACCCAAAAAATCACCCGTGCGATGGAAATGGTGGCAGCCAGTAAGATGCGTAAAGCACAGGATCGGATGCAAAAATCCCGTCCTTATGCTGAAAAGATCAATCAGGCTATCGGCCACTTAGCGCAGTCACATCCCGAATATAAACACCCATTTATGCAAAGCCGTGAGGTGCGTAATATTGGGGTGATTGTGATCAGTTCAGATCGTGGATTGTGCGGCGGCTTGAATACTAATATGTTTAAAACCTTATTGGTTTCAATGAAACAATGGCAACAGCGCGTCGGGAGCAATCAAAAGATTCAAATTTGCAGCATTGGCAATAAAGCGGCTGGTTTTTTCCGTCGCTATGGTGGCAATGTGGTGGCACAAAGAACCCATTTGGGTGATACCCCCACCTTAGAAGATTTGATCGGTCTGATTAAAGTCATGCTAGATGCTTACAGCCAAGGTGAAATTGACGAGTTGTATTTGGTGTCTAACCAATTTGTCAATACCATGACCCAGCGGGCTGAAGTGAAACAGTTATTGCCGATCCAACCCTCGTCCGACAGTTCACAGCAGAGCCATCATTGGGATTATCTGTATGAACCCTCTGCCCCGGAAGTGTTGGAAATGTTGCTGATGCGCTACATCGAGTCTTTGGTGTATCAAGGCTTGGTTGAGAACATCGCCTGTGAGCAGGCGGCACGGATGGTTGCCATGAAGTCGGCTTCGGATAATGCCGGTAACTTAATCGGAGAATTGCAGTTGGCTTACAACAAAGCCCGACAAGCTGCGATTACTCAGGAAATCTCCGAAATCGTCGGCGGCGCGGCAGCGGTTTAATCCGTCGTTATCACGGTTTTCCACATCTTATTTTTTAGAGGAATCTTGTCAGATGAGTTCAGGCAAAATTGTACAGATTATCGGTGCGGTGGTTGACGTGGAATTTCCACGCGACGCATTGCCGAAAGTCTATGATGCCTTGTTTGTTGAAACCCTAGATTTAACCCTAGAGGTACAACAGCAATTAGGCGACGGCGTAGTGCGTACCATTGCGATGGGTAGCACTGAAGGAATGCAACGCGGTGTTGATGTAAAAAATACTGGACAGCCCGTCGCCGTTCCCGTCGGTCAAAAAACCTTAGGGCGTATCATGGACGTATTGGGTCGCCCCATTGATGAAAAAGGCCCTATTGGTGAAGATGTCCGTTGGAGTATTCACCGTAAAGCCCCAACCTATGAAGAATTAGCCGCTAACAATGAATTGTTAGAAACGGGCATTAAAGTGATCGACTTGATTTGTCCCTTTGCCAAAGGCGGTAAAGTGGGCTTATTCGGTGGCGCAGGGGTGGGTAAGACGGTAAATATGATGGAGCTGATCCGTAACATTGCTATCGAACACAGTGGTTATTCTGTATTTGCTGGGGTGGGCGAGCGGACACGGGAAGGCAACGACTTCTATCATGAAATGAAAGAAGGTAATGTATTAGACAAAGTGTCTTTGGTTTACGGACAAATGAACGAGCCACCCGGCAACCGTTTACGTGTGGCACTTTCTGGGTTGACTATGGCGGAATATTTCCGTGATGAAGGGCGCGATGTGTTGTTATTTATCGACAATATTTATCGTTATACCTTAGCAGGAACGGAAGTATCCGCGCTGTTAGGACGGATGCCCTCTGCGGTAGGTTATCAGCCGACGTTGGCAGAAGAAATGGGTGTGTTGCAAGAACGTATCACCTCTACCAAAACGGGTTCTATTACCTCCATCCAAGCCGTTTACGTTCCCGCCGACGACTTGACTGACCCTTCACCCGCAACAACCTTCGCTCACTTGGATGCTACTGTTGTATTGTCACGTCAAGTGGCTGAATTGGGTATTTATCCTGCGGTGGATCCATTGGATTCAACCAGTCGTCAGTTAGACCCCTTGGTCGTGGGCCAAGAACATTATGATGTTGCCCGTTCCGTACAAGGCACGTTGCAACGTTATAAAGAGTTGAAAGACATTATTGCGATTTTGGGTATGGACGAGTTGTCAGAAGAAGATAAACTTGTTGTACAAAGAGCGCGTAAAATTCAACGTTTCTTGTCTCAACCGTTCTTCGTGGCTGAAGTCTTTACCGGCAGCCCCGGTAAATACGTGTCATTAAAAGATACGATTCGTGGTTTTAAAGCGATTGTTGCTGGCGAATACGATCACCTGCCCGAACAAGCCTTTTATATGGTCGGCGGTATCGAAGAAGCCATAGAGAAAGCCAAAAAATTATAAACAACCTACTATTTTGGGTTGTCTATGGATGCCGATATTCGTATCGGCATCACCGTGGGGATTTTAATGGAACTGCGGTAAAAAATTTTTAATCGGTGTCTGAATCAAAATTTATAAAAATTGAGCATATTGTTATTGTTTAAGACATTTTCAAAGAGATAAACGGGATATTTGTTATGACCATGACCATTCATGTTGATATTGTGAGTGCGGAAGCGCAGATTTTTTCTGGATTGGCTGAGGCTGTGTTTGCACCCGCGCTTGAGGGCGAAGTGGGTGTTTTGCCGCGTCACACGCCTTTTCTGTCACCATTAAAACCGGGTGAAGTGCGTGTGTTGATTGCACCGGGACAAGAAGAATCATTTTTTATTTCTGGTGGTATTATTGAAGTGCAGCCGCACCTTGTGACAGTATTAGCCGACACGGCCTTGCGCGCCAAAGACATTGACGAAGCGGCAGCCTTAGAAGCCAAACAACGTGCCGAAAAAATGTTGTCCGATCAGAAAGCCGATATTGATTACTCGCGTGCTTCTGCTGAATTGGCCGAAGCGATGGCACAGTTACAAGCCTTAGATCGCTTGCGTAAAATTAAACAAGTGCGCTAGTGAGATAGCCCTTGTTTTGCTGCTTTTCCCCTGTTGTGAATGAATGCGGGCGAAGAGCGGCAAACGAGTGGTGTGAGATGTAACGTATTTTTTTGATTCCTACCTGATTGGGTATTGACCCGCTTTGCGTGTGCGACCTTGAAACTGACCACCGTTATTCTTGCTGCGGGGCGTGGTGCGCGTATGCGTTCTGCCCTACCTAAAGTTTTACATCCCCTTGCTGGACGGCCTTTATTGGCACATGTACTGACGGCGGCGCGTGCCTTACCCAACAATGATGTTTACATTGTTTATGGTCATGGTGGCGCACAAGTACAGTCTGCGTTTGCCCATGAATCCGAAATTCATTGGGTTCATCAGACCGAACAACTCGGCACCGGACATGCTGTTGCCCAAGTGTTGCCTCATTTGGTCGATCCGGCTTTAGTGTTGGTGTTGTACGGAGATGTGCCGTTGATTTCAACGGACACGCTGCGTCTTCTGATTCAAGCGGCCAATCATCACACTCTTGCTTTATTGACCGTCGCTTTAGACAATCCCACGGGATATGGGAGAATTGTACGCGATGTGAATGGTTCTGTTTTACGAATTGTAGAAGAAAAAGAAGCGAATGATGTCATTCGACAAATCAACGAAGTTAATACAGGCATCATTGCCGTGTCCGCCGCACATTTACGCCGCTGGTTGACGCAAGTTCAGAATAATAACGCCCAAGGCGAGTATTATTTAACGGATATTATTGCCTTAGCGGTTAATGAACAGATCACCATAAAAACCTTCACCACGCAAAAAACACAAGAAGTATTAGGGATTAATGACCGCGTACAATTAGCGACTTTGGAGCGTTATTATCAACAACAGCAGGTGGAACAACTGATGTTGCAAGGGGTCACGGTGTTAGACCCTGCGCGTTTAGACATTCGTGGTCACGTGGAATTGATGGGAGAAGATGTTTTAATTGATGTTAATGTGATTTTGAGTGGACATAATCGTATTGGATCAAGAGTACAAATTGGAGCAAATTGTATTTTACACAATGTCACATTAGCCGATGATGTGGAAATTTTGCCGCATTCTGTATTAGAAAATACGGTTGTGGGACAAGGTTGTGTCATAGGGCCGTTTGCGCGCTTGCGGCCGGGTACGGTGTTGGCCGATCAGGTGAAAATTGGTAATTTTGTTGAAACTAAAAAGATTACTGTGGGTTATGGCTCAAAAATCAATCATTTAAGTTACATTGGCGACAGCGATATAGGGCAAAAAGTCAATATTGGCGCGGGGACTATCACCTGTAATTATGATGGCGTGAATAAACATAAAACGGTAATTGGTGATGGTGCGTTCATTGGTTCGGATACGCAACTGGTTGCTCCTGTCACCGTCGGCGCGGGTGCAACCATCGGCGCGGGTTCGACCATCACTAAAGACGCGCCCGCAGAGCAGTTGACTTTAAGTCGATCATCTCAGGTGTCTTTTGCGCGATGGCAGCGTCCGGAGAAAAAGTCATCTTGAGATAACTTGCTGAAAACCAAGCCTGATCATCCTCAGCTTCTCTCCGCCACGTCAACCGCTCCAATCCAGTTGCCACTACCGCTGTAGTTTGCAGATATAATATTCTCCTCATAACGTTCAAATAACTGCCCTGCACAACGACATGATGTCTCCTTTGCTGCACTTAGACCGTTTTTCCCTTAGTTTTGCGCCTGCCCATCGTGCGGTGGTGCAGGATTTATCGTTGACGCTTGAGGCGGGCGAACGGTTTGCCTTAGTGGGGGAGTCGGGATCGGGCAAATCAGTCACCGCATTGGCAATTTTGGGCTTGCATTCACCGCAACAGGTGCGTTATCAAGGGGCCATTTATTTTCAAGGAAAAAATTTACTGTCTTTTTCGCAAAACCAATGGCAAAAAATTCGCACACGACAGATTGCCATTATTTTTCAAGAACCCATGACGGCATTAAATCCTTTAAAAACGATTGGACAACAAATTGTAGAGCCTTTATTGTTACACCAATCTTTGACTTTTTCTCAAGCGAAAAAACAAGCGATTGCGTTATTAAATCAAACGGGTATTGATCACCCCGAACAGCGTTTTAATACTTATCCCCATCGGCTATCGGGTGGACAGCGACAACGGGTGATGATTGCGATGGCGTTGACGTGTCGGCCGCAATTGCTTATTGCTGATGAACCGACCACGGCATTAGATGTGACGATTCAATTGCAAATTATTGAATTATTATTAAAGTTACAAGCTGAATATGGAATGGCAATTTTATTTATTAGCCATAATTTGAATTTAGTGCGGCGATTCAGTGATCGTATTGGCGTGATGCAACAGGGACAATTACTTGAATTAGCTCCGACTCCCTTATTGTTTCAACAGCCTAAACATCCTTATACCCAACAATTATTAAATAGTCAGCCCAGTGGTTTTCCTCCGCCTTTTTTGCGTGAAGAAAATCCTACTTCTTTACTTTCAGCACAACAGTTAGATTGTAAGTTTCAATTAGACAGCGCGGCGACACTTTTCTTCAAACATTTATTAAAAAAATCGGTCTCTACTTATCACGCTGTGAGAGAAATAGATATTGATATTTATCCCAGCGAAACCGTGGCCATTGTGGGCGAATCGGGATCGGGAAAAACAACTTTAGGATTGTGTTTATTAAAATTGCAATCTTGTCGCGGCACGATTTCTTTTCAAGAACAATTCATTCAAGATTTATCGGCGCGGGAAATGAAACCGCTGAGAAAATCATTACAAATCGTGTTTCAAGACCCTTATTCTTCTTTATCGCCGCGTTTAACCATTGAGCAAATTGTGGGTGAAGGTTTGTTGATTCATGAACCCGAATTAACTGCTGCACAACGTCAAGCGCGGGTATTGGCGATGTTGGAAGAAGTGGGCTTGTCGGCGGATTTTTTAACGCGCTATCCTCACCAATGCTCAGGTGGACAGCGACAACGCATTGCGATTGCGCGAGCGGTGATTATTCGGCCGCGTTTGATTTTATTAGATGAGCCAACCAGTGCCTTAGATGTCTCAATTCAAAAACAAGTCTTATTGCTGTTAAAAAACTTGCAATTGCGCTATAAAATAAGCTATTTATTTATTACGCACGATTTAGCCGTAGTGCGCACAATGGCACATCGGGTATTGGTGATGCAACAGGGACGTTGTGTTGAACAAGGAGAAACCACGCAAATTTTCTCACAAGCACAACACCCGTATACGCAAATGTTATTACGCGCTTCTTTACTCGATACATAACACGATTTAATAGGCAATTATGAGCAAGAAAAATAAAGACGATAAAAAATCAGGCACTGGCACAATTTGCCTGAATAAAAAGGCAAGTCACGATTATCATTTAGAACAACGTTATGAAGCGGGCATTGCGTTGGAAGGGTGGGAAGTGAAAAGTTTGCGTTCAGGAAAAGCGCAAATTCGAGATGCCTATGTGTTATTAAAAAATGGTGAAGCCTTTTTATTCGGCGCATTAATTACGCCATTAGCCACCGCATCTACCCATATTCAACCTGAATCGCAACGGACACGTAAATTATTATTACGCCGTTCTGAATTAAGTAAATTAGTGGGCGCGGTAGAGCGTCAAGGTTATACTTTAATTCCAACCGCAATGTATTGGAAAAAACGCTTGGCTAAATTAGAAATTGCTTTAGCCAAAGGCAAAAAAGATTATGATAAACGCGAAACCGAAAAACAACGCGATTGGCAACGAGAAAAAGAGCGTTTATTTAAGCGTTAATTTTTTATCTTAGAGGATTAAGAGAATGACAAAATGGGAAGTCGTCATCGGTTTAGAAGTTCACGCGCAATTGGCGACGCGCAGTAAAATTTTTTCAGGCGCGTCAACTGCTTATGGTGCTGCGCCTAATACGCAGGCGTGTGCGGTGGATTTGGGCTTGCCGGGGACTTTGCCTGTGTTAAATGCAGAAGCGGTGCGTATGGCGGCTAAATTTGGTTTAGCCGTGGATGCGACGGTGGCTCCGCGTTCGGTGTTTGCGCGTAAAAATTATTTCTATCCTGATTTACCCAAAGGTTATCAAATTAGTCAATATGAATTGCCTGTGGTGCAACAGGGGCAATTAGCGATTGAATTAGAGGATGGCACGGAGAAAATAATTGGCATTACGCGAGCGCATTTAGAAGAAGATGCAGGCAAATCATTACATGAAGATTTTCAAGGTTGCAGTGGAATTGATTTAAATCGCGCAGGTACGCCATTATTAGAAATTGTTTCTGAGCCTGATATGCGTTCGGCTAAAGAAGCAGTGGCGTATATGAAAAAGCTGCATGCTTTGGTGCAGTATTTAGAGATTTGTGATGGCAATATGCAAGAGGGATCGTTTCGTTGTGATGCCAATGTTTCCGTGCGTCCAGAGGGACAAGCGGCATTTGGTACGCGAGCGGAAATTAAAAATCTCAATTCGTTTCGTTTTGTCGAGCGCGCTATTAATTATGAAATTGAACGGCAAATTGAGTTGTTAGAAAATGGCGGGAAAGTGGTGCAAGAAACCCGTTTATATGATGCCGATAAAAACGAAACCCGCGCCATGCGCAGTAAGGAAGAAGCCAACGATTATCGTTATTTTCCTGATCCTGATTTATTACCGTTGATGATTGAGCCTGAATTTTTGCAGGAGATACGGGTCGCTTTACCAGAATTACCCGATGCGAAAAAGCAGCGTTTTGTTTCGCATTATGGTTTGTCAAAATATGATGCGTCGGTATTAACGGCAAGTCGAGATTTAGCGGATTATTTTGAAGAAACGGTGCAAAATGCAGAATGTGAGGCGAAATTATGCGCGAATTGGGTGATGGGCGATTTGGCTGCGGCGTTAAATAAGTCTAATTTAGACATTACCCAATCTCCAGTCAGTGCGGCACATTTGGCGAAGTTATTGCGGCGCATTCAAGACAACACAATTTCGGGCAAAATAGCGAAGGATATTTTCGAGTTATTGTGGCAACAAGGTGAACAGGGTGATGTGGATGCGATTATTGAAGAACGTGGACTTAAACAAGTCACAGATACAAGCGCAATTGCGCAGTTAATTGACGACGTGATTGCGGCGCACCCGCAGCAATTGGCTGATTATCGCGGCGGTAAGGATAAATTATTTGGTTTCTTTGTTGGACAGGTGATGAAAGTGTCTAAAGGCAAAGCCAACCCAGAGCAGGTCAATGCGCTATTGAAAGAGAAATTGGCGGGGTAGGAAAGCGGTTAATGATACAGTAATTCCCACGCAATATTGAGTGAATGGCGTGGGAATGATTGACGGGGCTTTGTCGGAATTTATTCTTTTTGACATGTCTGTAAAAACAACTGTATTTTTGCAATATTAAATGATCGAGAATGAGTTAAAATAACTTCCGTAAAAGGTTGCAATTCTGGCTGTTGATTTTGTAAATCTCTTACATATTGAGTAATTTGACTAATGCGCCCAGCACGGCAAAAATGCGCCAATTGTTCGATATGTGTGGAGAGATCAAAATCTCTTAATAATGCGTCGATTTTTTGCTGTTGTTCTAAAGGATGGGGGGTGATTTTCTTTTCTGCATTTTTTTCTGCTTCGGACGATGGGGCATAATCCCATTCTAATTGTAAAGTTTGTTGCAGACCATCTAACAATTGCTGATGTTCCACAGGTTTAGTTAAAAATAAATTACAGCCTGCCTCTAAACTGTTTTCTCGATTATATTCAAATAAATCAGCCGTTAAAGCAATAATAATGGTATCTTGAAAACGAGGATGTTTGCGCAAACGGCGGGTGATATTTAAGCCGTCAATTTTTGGTAATTTTAAATCCATTAAAATAGCATCAGGCCGCCAATTTTTAGCTATTAATAACGTTTCAAAACCGTTTTTTGCTTCTTTTAATTCAAATCCTAATGGTTTTAATAAATTAACCAGTAATAATCTATTTTCAGAAATATCATCTACAATTAGAATTCGGTAGGTTTTGGGATGATGATTAGAGGTCATTAAAGGATGATAGCCTTTAATGGTTAATAATTCGGTCGTTGGCGGCGTTTTAACCGTATAGCTTAACGCAGCCAGTTGCACTTCAAACCAGAAAATGCTGCCCACGCCAATCATGCTATTGACGTGCAATTCTCCCCCCATCGCTTCAACCAAACGTCGCGTAATGGATAAGCCT
This sequence comes from Thioflexithrix psekupsensis, assembly GCF_002149925.1. Lineage (NCBI taxonomy): Bacteria > Pseudomonadati > Pseudomonadota > Gammaproteobacteria > Thiotrichales > Thioflexithrix > Thioflexithrix psekupsensis. The sequence continues at coordinate 329,644 of NZ_MSLT01000023.1, forward strand.
AATCCTGTGCCTTCAACGTAATTTTGTGAGCCGATTTGTTGGAAGGGTAAAAAGATTTTTTCTAATTGATCGGTGGGAATGCCACAGCCCGTATCTTCGATGTCAAAACGCAGATGATTGTCTCGGTAAATGATCTTTAAAGAAACATGTCCTTTTTCGGTAAATTTAACAGCATTACTGAGTAAATTTAATAAAATTTGGCGCAAACGTTTCTCATCGGCATGCACAATAATAGGAAAACCTTTATTTCCTTCTAATTGGTGATGGGTTGGAATTTGTTCATAACCGAACGTTAAGCCCTTTTGTGTGGCACGCAAACGGAATAAATCAACAATTTCTTTTAAAAATTCAGGTAAGTAAAAATCACTCGGAAATAATTCTAATTTTCCTGCTTCTATTTTAGAAATATCTAAGACATCATTAATAAGTGTTAATAAATGCGCTCCACTGCGCATAATAATGCGTAAGGATTCTTTTTGATGTTCATTTAATTGATTGGCTTGAATTAATAATTGGGCATAACCTAAAATGCTGTTTAATGGTGTGCGCAATTCGTGGCTCATATTGGCTAAAAATGCGCTTTTGGCGTGATTGGCTTGTTCGGCTTCTTTGCGGGCTTGTTCGGCTTGGGCGTGGGCGCGTTGCAGCACTTGTTCGGCTTGACGACGTTCCGTAATGTCAAGGGCAACGCCAATCATACTGGTGGTTTGACCTTCTTCATTATGAACGGGGAATTGTTGCACTTCAAAAACTACTTCATTCAGTGCTAATTCATAGCGCACAAAATCGCCTTTTAAACTTTTTTCTAAATTTCTTAAAATTTCAGGATTATCTTTATAAATCGCAACAATAGATTGTCCAACAATATCACTAGGATTCATATCTAAAATATTTAAACCACGCCCTTCCAGCAGGGTAAAAATGCCATTACTATCGACGTGATATAAAATGAGTGGTAAATGGTTAATAATCGACTGCAAACGTTGACGATTTTCATTTAAAGCCTGTAACATGCGCTTACGATCATTCACATCTAATAAAACGGCCATAAAAGTGAGTTCATTGACTCCATTTAGTACAATTCTAGCCACCCATATTTCTAGCCAAAATAATTCTCCTGATTTTCTATTAAAACGTTGTTCTGAGCGGTAATTATCTGTTTTATTATTGAGTAAATTAGCAAGTTTTTGTTGATGATATCCTCTGTCAATCGTTGGCATTAAATGGAATAAATTAACTTGATTCATTTCATCGCTTTGATAACCAAATAATTCACAGCCTAAATCATTCATTTGCCGAATTTGCCCCGCCAGATTAAATAGCATAATACCACAAGCGGCATTGTTATAAACGGCTTGAACCGTGTCAAAAGAATGCTGTAATTTTTTTGCCATTTCATTAAAAGAATGGGCAAGATCATCCACTTCTTCCATTTTACTATTAAAAAAAGCAGGCGTTTTTAATTGAATAGGAAGCGTACTTTTCTCCCAATCTAAAGCCATTAACCAATGAACCCGCTGTTGTAATTGACGCAAAGGACGACTAATCCAACGCGCCATTAACCATGCGCTGATCATGGCAATAAAAGTGGCTACTAATGAAAGCATAATTGTATCGCGGGTACTTTCGTAAATAGGCGACATAAAGGCTTTTTTGGGCAACACCACGACAATTAACCAATTAATTTTTTTCTCTAATTGAAAAGGCGTGACTTGCAATAAATATTCTTGTTGTCCAAATTCAAAAGTACTATTCCAAAATTGTGCTAATGCGCCATTTTTTTTAATTTGATTTTGTAGATGATGACCGCTGATTTGAATTAATTTATGTTCGCTTTGTTCGGTGTGGCGACGCAGGCTAGAAACGCCATCATGGGCTATTCTATAAATAGGTTCTCGAATGGAATTGGCGACTAATTTGTGGGTATCTTCTATGATATAAACCAGACCGCCTTCTGGCATATCTAACGTTTCTAAAAATTCGCTTAATGCCGATAAACGAAAGCTGGTAGTTAATACACCTTGTAAAGTATGATGGGAGTCGTAAATAGGACGTGTGGCACTGAGAACTAAATTGGGATCGTCGGTGCGTTGAAAAATATCACTCCACGTGGGTTTTCCCGCTTCTACGGCGGCTTTATACCAAGGCCGAGTGCGCGGATCAAAGTGGGTATTGACAGAGACTAAGTCCGTTAAACGACCATTCTTATCGGTACGATAGCGATATAAATCATATTCACCATTTAATCGGCTGATATTAACTCCTGTAATGGCGTTGCCTTTTTCGTCTTTTGCGCCTACGGAAATAAAATCACCGCGTTCATTACCAAAAACGGTAAAACTAATGCTGTCATGATACTTAATTTGTTTCCATAAAAAATCTCGCCATATTTTTAATTCATAAGGGTTTAATAACTGGCTTTCGATGGCATTGGAATGGATTTGATTGAGCGCGACGGGAATATTTAAATAGGTTTGTAGGTTTTGTGTGACTCTTGCAGTAATTTCTTCGCGTAAACGTTCAGTAACAGAAAGAACCGCTTGTTGACCGTAACGAAAGGAAAGAATATTGACCAAACTTAATATAACAAGTAATTGCAGAATAAATGCAATTATCAAAACTTTACGTAATGAAATTTTAAAAAAATACTTATGTGTCCATAAATGGGCGTGTTTTTTCATGTTGTTTAGCAGAATTAAATCATTCGTCAATGGATTGCCTGAATCCGAATGAACAGAATTTTAAGATTTTTAAATCTGGAGTCAATCAATCGTACACGAACAAAAAAGGCGCATAAATATGCACCTTTTCATGTTATCAATGGTGAATAAACGCCAATGCCCTGTCTTTGCACAGGCGAGAATGATACGTTTATGCACCTTACCCTTGCCGCCACGATTAAGCGGTTTTCTTGGACACGATCTTTTCTTTAATTCGCGCTGCTTTACCGCTTAAATTACGCATGTAATAAAGTTTTGCCCGACGCACTTCGCCACGGCGTTTCACTTGGATTTCTTGAATCAAAGGGCTGTAGGTTTGAAACACGCGCTCTACGCCTTCGCCATGAGAAATTTTACGCACGGTAAATGCCGAATTTAGCCCGCGATTGCGTTTGGCAATCACCAATCCTTCAAACGCCTGCAAACGCTCCCGATTGCCTTCTTTCACCTTGACTTGCACCACGACAGTGTCGCCCGGCGCAAACTCAGGAATGGCTTTATTGGCCATCTGTTCTTGTTCTAATTGTTCAATGATATTCATAATTAATTTGTATTCCTCTGTTGAAATTCGCCGATAAACTCAGCTAATAAAGTCTGTTGTGTAGGGGTTAAAACGTGTTTTGCCAGTAAATCGGCGCGACGCAGCCATGTGCGTCCTAATGCTTGTTTTAATCGCCAGCGGGCGATTTCGGCATGGTGTCCGTTAAGCAGAACATCGGGAACGGCCTGATTGTCAATACACGCTGGGCGAGAGTAATGCGGATAATCCAGTAATCCTTGACAAAACGAATCTTCTTGTGCCGACTGCGCATCACCCAAAGCCCCCGGCAATTGGCGCGTTACCGCATCAATCAACACCATTGCCGCCAGTTCCCCCCCACTCAATACGTAGTCACCAATAGACCATTCTTCATCCACATCATGCTGTATAACGCGTTCATCAATGCCTTCGTATCGCCCCGCTAACAAAATTAAACGCGAATCGCGGGCTAACAAAGTGATTCCCGCTTGGTTCAAACGTCGTCCTTGGGGCGACAGATAGATCACTCGCGCATCCGCACCATAAAACGCACGCGCCGCTTGAATCGCTGCACGAACGGGCTGTACTTGCATCACCATCCCCGGGCCGCCGCCATAGGGACGATCGTCAACGCGACGGTGTTTGTCGTGAGAAAAATCACGCGGATTCCAAAAATGCAGTTGTACTAAACCGCATTCAATTGCCCTAGCGGTCACACCGCCATGGGTTAATGCGGTAAACATTTCAGGAAATAAGCTAACAATCCCGAATTGCATAGGGCTAAAAATCACTGTCCCAAGCGACACGAATCAATTTGGCTTCAAGGTCAACCTGCAAAATCACATGCTCAAACACAAAAGGAATTAAACGCTCTCGTTCTCCCTGAACAACCAAGACATCATTTGCGCCTGTTTCAATGAGAGACTCTACCTGTCCTAAAATCTGTTGTGCTTGGTTGATGACCTGTAGTCCAATCAAATCTGACCAATAATAGCCTTCTTCGGGATTACTGGGGGGGAGTTGGTGGCGAAACACGCCAATCTCCGCTCCCAACCAACGCGCCGCACTGTCTCGATCATCACACCCCTCAATCAGCGCGATTAACCCTTTACCGTGTTCAGCAGCTTGTTGTACAGCGATGGAATGCCACGTGTGATCTTGCTTTAATTGCCAAGGGCGGTATTGCAGCAAATTGGTCATTGGGCGGGTGTAGGAATAAACTTTGACCCAGCCTTTTACGCCAAATAAGCCATTGATTCGTCCGACAATTAAGAGGCTATCCGCATCAGACACTCGTGTTTATTCCGCAGCAGTGGCAACAGGAGCTTGTTTTTGGTATTGTTTTACCAACTGTTTGACCACGTCAGAAGGCTGCGCACCACATTGCACCCAGTAATTAATCCGGGCTAAATCCATACGTAACGCAGACTCTTGTCCCACCGCAATAGGGTTAAATAAACCCAAACGCTCAATGTAACGGCCATCACGGCGATTACGCGAATCGGTGGCCACAATGTGATAGAAAGGGCGTTTTTTTGATCCGCCACGAGAGAGTCGAATGCTAACCATTTGTATTGTCCTAGTCGCTCAAAAAAGAGTAAAGTGACTGCCTTCTTCAAGGTGTGTCGGCGTAAAAAGAAAATCGGTTTTTGTACACGCTATTGCGGTAAAAACTGCCGATTATAAGGCATTGATGGAATAAAATAAACTGTTTTTTTGTTAGACAGAAATGCAGATTTCTCGCTTTTGAAAGGTTAGCCCATTGTCAAGCTGTCACACTCTAACGTACCATGTTGTCTTTTGTTCACTGAAGTGTGGGATGATTGATGATGAGTAGCGTTCCTTCTTTTTTTCGTTACCACGTTTTTTTCTGTACCAATCAACGGGCGCAGGGAGAAACGTGTTGTCAAAATCACCGCGCCAAAGACATGCAACTTTATATGAAGCAGCGCATTAAATCTTTAGGTTTGAATGGTGAAGGGCAAGTGCGTGTCAATTCAGCGGGTTGTATGGGGCGTTGTGATGCTGGGCCTGTGGTGGTGGTGTACCCTGATGCAGTATGGTATACCTTTGTCGATCAAGAAGATATTGATGAAATCATCACCACACATTTACAACAAGGGCAAATCGTGCAACGATTGCGCTTGGAGGTACAACCATGACAGCCCATTTTCGATCTTGATCGAACCTTGGCTTAAATGGATAATGATGTCTTTTAAATATTGTATAACTTAAATGGACGCGCAAACAAAATTTAACTTATATTAAGAAAATTACAATTAATTATCTATTTTCCGCCGTGGGCTTGAGTGTCAATCGAGTTGCTTTATGATGCGATGGAGGCGGGATTGTCTGGTGATTAATCTGGTTTTTTCAACGGTAAAAGAGATATAATGCGTGTTCAACTTTTTTGATTTAAGTTTGCTCAATAAACACCTAAGAAGTCACTGGAGAACCTGACATGAGTACAGAAGCGGTAAATACAGGTCGCCGTCGTTTTTTAACAGCGGCGACATCTGTGGTCGGCGGTGTTGGCGTTGCTTTTACGGCCTTTCCTTTTTTGGCCTATTGGCAGCCCAGCGCACGGGCGCAAGCCGCTGGCGCACCCGTAGAAGTTGATATTAGTAAATTGGAGCCGGGACAACGTATTATTGTAGAATGGCGTGGTAAGCCCGTTTGGATCGTGAGACGCACCCCAGAGATGTTGAAAGTATTGCCAGAACTCAATGCAAAACTGCGTGATCCTGATTCTAACGAAAGCATCCAACCCGATTATGCAAAAAATCCCACCCGCGCCATTAAAGAAGAATATTTGGTTGTTGTGGGTATTTGTACCCATTTGGGTTGCTCGCCCAGTTATGTCAAAATTGACGATGCACACAATCTAGGTGGAAGTTGGAAAGGTGGATTTTTCTGTCCTTGTCACGGTTCTTCGTTTGACTTGGCCGGTCGAGTGTTTCAGGGCGTGCCAGCCCCCACCAATTTGACCATTCCACCTTACATGTATGTCAATGACACCTACCTGTTAGTCGGTGAAGATAAGGGAGCTGCCTAATGAATAGTTTAATCAATTGGATTGATGACCGCTTTCCACTGATGAAAATGTGGAATGAACACATGGGGCAGTACTATGCACCCAAAAATTTTAACATTTGGTATTATTTTGGGGTGTTCTCGTTGGTGGTTCTCGTGATTCAGATTGTCACGGGCATTTTCTTGACTATGAATTACAAGCCTGATGCGCAAACCGCATTTGCTTCTGTAGAGTACATCATGCGCGATGTGGACTACGGTTGGTTAATGCGCTACATGCACTCGACGGGGGCTTCGTTCTTTTTCATTGTGGTGTATATCCACATGTTTCGGGCGTTAATGTACGGCTCGTATCGTAAACCACGGGAATTGGTGTGGTTAATTGGGATGTTTATTTATGTTGCGCTGATGGCTGAAGCCTTTATGGGTTACTTATTGCCTTGGGGACAGATGTCGTATTGGGGTGCGCAAGTGATTATTTCCTTATTTGGCGCGATTCCTTTTATTGGTGAAGATTTATCTTTATGGATTCGTGGCGATTATGTCATTGCAGACGCGACATTAAACCGTTTCTTTGCGTTGCACGTGGTGGCTTTACCGATTATTATTCTGGGTTTAGTGGTGGTGCATATTATTGCTTTACATGAAGTCGGCTCTAATAATCCTGATGGTATAGAAATTAAGAAAAAGAAAGATGCCAATGGCATTCCTTTAGATGGCATTCCTTTCCATCCTTATTATACGGTTAAAGATACTGCGGGTGTGATTGCCTTTTTAATTGTGTTTTCTGCGGTGTTATTTTACATGCCAGAAATGGGCGGTTATTTCTTAGAACATGCTAACTTTATTCCTGCCAATCCGATGGTGACTCCTGAGCATATTGCACCTGTTTGGTATTTCACACCATTCTATGCGATTTTGCGGGCTGTTCCCGATAAATTACTGGGCGTTGTGGCGATGGGCGCGGCGATTGTGGTGTTATTCTTACTGCCTTGGTTAGACCGCAGTCCGGTTAAATCCATTCGTTACAAAGGCATGTTATCTAAGATTGCTTTGTTCTTATTCGTGATCAGTTTTATCGTATTGGGCGTATTGGGCTTATTGCCTGCGACTCCAGAATTGACGATGGCTGCTCGTGTGGCAACCGTGATTTACTTTGCCTACTTTATCTTGATGCCCATTTACACCAGCATTGAATCTACTAAACCCGAACCCGAAAGAGTGACCATGAAATGAAAAAAGCCATTCTCTTTTTCCTGTTAATGCTACCAACTTTTGCATTTGCGGCGGGTCCTAGTGTTCCGTTGATGAAGGCCAATGTGGATGTCAATGACAAAGCCTCATTGCAAAGTGGAGCTAAAACGTTTGTCAACTATTGTATGGGATGTCACTCCCTAGAATTCGTGCGTTACCAACGTTTGGCGACGGATTTAGAAATTCCTGAAGATATTGTGAAAGCCACGTTAATCAACGGAGATAAGAAAATTGGGGATACCATGACCATTCCCATGCAGAAAAAAGAATCTGCGGTGTGGTTTGGGGTTGCTCCTCCTGATTTGACTTTAACGGCTCGCTCACGCGGTGCGGATTGGCTCTACACTTACTTGATGACCTTCTATGTGGACAATTCGCGGGTTGTTGGGGTGAATAATTTAGTGTTTAAAGATGTGGGGATGCCGCACATATTATGGGAATTACAAGGCTGGCAAACGCCTGTTTATAAAACAGTCACCGACAGCGACGGCAAAACGCATCAAGTGATTGAACGTTTACAAGCCGATCCCAACGTCAGCGAAGCACAACAAGCCGAATATCGTCGCACTGTGCGCGATTTGGTGAATTTCATGGCTTACGCTGCCGAACCCGCTCGTTTACAACGGGAATCTTTGGGATGGAAAGTGATGTTATTCTTAGCGTTATTCTTTGTCGTTGCTTATGCACTGAAAAAAGAATATTGGCGCGATGTGCATTAATCATGAAAACGTGATTGGCGAATAGACGTTTATTGGTTTATTAGCCACTTACTGTATGTGAATAACCTAGCAGAAAAAATGATGATTTTTCTGCTGGGTTTTGTCTTTTTTATTCGCTTGAATTTGTCTGAATCAGAATGTCCAAAAAAAGCAGTGATGATGATTCGGACACATGTTGTGTTCATTGCAGTTTAAACAACGTATTGAGGAAAAAATAAATGTCTCCTGTCCGGCCTTATTTATTACGCGCCATGTATCAATGGATTGTTGATAATGGTTACACACCTTATATTTTAGTCAATGCGGAAGATGAAGCGGTCGAAGTACCCACAGCTTATGTGAAAGACGGTAAAATTGTATTAAACATTGCGCCCATGGCCGTGCAAGAGTTGCTAATGGATAATGAATGGTTAAGTTTTAATGCCCGTTTTTCGGGCAAAGCGATGTCGGTGATGTTGCCGATGCGGGCGATTTTGGCGATTTTTGCGCATGAGGCGGGCGATAAGGGTATGGTGTTTCAACCTGAAGATTTTGGTGTCTCGCCTAAACCCACGCCCACAGACCCTTCTCCCCCCACGCCTTCAACACCACCCACTGGCGGCGGTTCTTCAGAGCGTAAAAAGCCCGTATTGAAGGTGATTAAATAAAATACATGTCCAAAATAATTGCCTGCTCACCGCGTACTTAACGGGTGGTTTTTCTCCTTTGCCCTTGTGAATTGATAACAGACATCATAATGTGGCAAAGTCACTGCGCTCACACTGTGATTCACCATAGCGATATTTGTGTGTAGACGGATTTATTTTTTTACCATTCAGAGGGTGTGCATTATGTCAGACGTTTGGATTTTTATTCTTATTGTATTAGTATTATCAATGGGTTTGGTCGTCATGACCGTTAAAGTCGTGGAACAAGGGTATCAATACACTGTAGAACGCTTCGGGCGTTACACCCGCACCTTAACACCAGGGATAAATTTTATAGTTCCCTTTTTCGATTTTGTCACCCATCGCGTCAACATGAAAGAACAAGTCATGGACATCCCATCACAAGAAGTGATTACGCGAGATAATGCCATGGTGCGTGTCGATGGAGTCGTATTTTATCAAATTGTCAGCGCGCCAGAGGCGATGTATCAAGTGGATAAATTAGACGATGCGATTTTAAATTTAACCATGACCAATACACGAACCGTGATGGGTTCAATGGATTTAGACGAATTGTTGTCAAAACGCGACGAGATTAATCACCGTTTATTGCGTGTGGTGGATGAAGCCACCAATCCTTGGGGGGTCAAGATTTTACGTATAGAAATCAAAGATATTGCGCCTCCTAAAGAACTGGTTGATGCCATGGCCAAACAAATGAAAGCCGAACGGGAAAAACGCGCCTCCATTTTAGAAGCACAAGGCAGTCGAGAAGCCGCTATTCTAAAAGCAGAAGGAGAAAAACAAGCCACCATTTTAGAAGCCGAAGGACGCAAAGAAGCGGCTTTCCGCGATGCCGAAGCCCGCGAACGCGAAGCCGAAGCCGAAGCCAAAGCCACCATGATGCTGTCGCAAGCGATCAGTCGCGGTAATATTCATGCGATTAATTATTTCCTAGGGCAACGTTATGTGGCGGCCTTAGAAAAGATAGGCAGTGCGGAAAATCAAAAGCTCATTATGATGCCTTTAGAGGCTTCAAGCGTGATTGGTTCTCTGGCAGGCATTGGCGAGTTGGCTAAAGAGGCATTGGGTAAGAGAGGCGATGGCAATTTTTCCAGCAATCTCCCCAATTCCACCCAACCCCCCCGCGATACGGGTGGGAATCCATCGGCGTTTGTCTAATTTGTCTAAATAGATTCCTGCCAATGAAGCATGTATTTTAATTAACCCTATAAAAAATCTACCCCATTATTAAAGGCATCGTGCATCTAAAAAGACACACGATGCCTTTCTTTTTACTCACAGAACACGACTATTCTTGCATCCAAAACGTCGGATGAACACGAATGGTGGCGAAACTGTCCTGACCTAAGATACTCAAGTCCGTACTAAGTATGCGCACTTCGCCGCTACTGGTATAAATCGGGACGAGATCAGAGACAATCCCTTCCCGTAGCATTTGCGAACGATCAGAACTGTCAACCGTACCATCTTTGTTCAGATCAAATGCCGCCGATGCCGTTAAAATATCCAACACATACAAGCGACTATTGCCGTCATTGCTCACTGAACAGGCTTGATTGGCTTCTGCTTTAGGCGGCGCATAAGTGGCGAAAAACACTTTACCTTCTAACACAATTGGACTGGCTAAACCTTTTTCACCGGGTTCTGCCACCAGATTGATGTACCAACCTTTGCTGTCTCGCATTTGATCCACAACCGCAGTACGGGCTGAACCTGTCGCCGTTTGTAAAATATTACTGGTCAAATCCACCATTTCGCTCAATTTTGCCGTTGAGAACGTGGTTGGATTACCTGCTTTATCTTTGTCATCGGCTTTGCCGTCTCCGTTGTAATCAGGTAAACCTGTAATCGAAAAATCACGCAAGGCATAAAATTGATCCTGAATAGCTGTCCCTAGAGGATTCGGACGAGTCCCACTGGTCAACAACACCAAATCGTACACATCTTCACTGGAATAAATAGTGTCTGTCACCCGCACAATTTCAGGTGGATAGAAGAAACGACGGTGCATTGTCGGATCGCCATTGGTACCAAAGCGTCCTAAAACACCGCCTATGCCTTGTGTTCCTGTGCCACCGATATTGCGCAAATCAATACGCCAAATTTGCCCGCCAACATCCCCAAAATAAACGCGATCCATTGCACCATCCCCATCGCTGTCAATGAAAGCCAAGTCAGAAGGAATAGAATACTTCATATCGGGCAGATTCAGACTGGCTCCAGAGTCACTGGCTGACCACAATACGCGTCCATCTTTGGGATGAACCATGTAGATCGCATTGCCCATGCTTGAGGGTTCATAAGGCGCAGGATTGCCGACGGGATCGTGATTCGGATCGTAGCCGCCGCCAAACATTAATACCAGACGTTTTTGTCCGCCGTAATTGACCAATATTGGTCGAGCGGCTGACCAGGTTTGTCCTAATTTACTGAATCCTGAAGTGACTCCCCCTTTTATCGTCCAATCTAACTTAGGCAAAGCAGGATTAGTGACATCTAAGGCGTATATATTACGCCCACCTCGACGCATTCCGAAATAAACTTTTACAGTATCCCCACCATCTACAGTGCCATTGCCATTAATGTCATGGAACCACACTGTCGGACTGGCATCTACACCGTAAATTCGTGATCCCGGTTCATTGAGACGCAATTGTTTTTGAATACTTAACAATTCTGGCGGTAAAAATGCCCATTGTTCAGCCCCTGTACGCCCGTCAATGGCACGAATTAAGCCATCGTTAGAACCAACAAATAAGCGGGTATCCGGGTTGTTGTCCGTTCCACCATAAGTCACCACCGCAGGACTGCTGTGCAACGGATCGGCGTACAGCCAGCGCATTTCACTGGTAACTCCATCTTGATCTTCATCATCTACGTCTTTACCGCGTATCCAATCGATCAAAGTGGCACGTTCTGACTCACTGACTCCTAATGCCGTGGCGGTAATTCCTGTGTTACTGCTAACCAGCGCATTGTCCGTACCGGTCAAGGAAGAACTGCCGCCCAAATAAGTGAACATTTGGCGAGCATTATCCGCACTGGATTCCCAAGACAAATCGGATTGAGCGCGTTCGCCGGCTCCACCTGCTTGTATGCGTTCGCCATCTTTGTCCGAACTCCAAAAACTGCGTGCTTCTGGATTAATATAACGCCCAAGTACCGCAGAATTGCCATCCGCATCCATGATGTCACCCGGCGTACATCCACTCTGAGAACCATCGCAAATTAAGAATTTCTTCACATTGCCGTGCCAGCGTTGTTTAAAATCGGGCTTAAACAAGGAAAAATACACTTCATTACGATGGAATAAGCGGTTAAACGCACTCACAGACACACTGGGTGCCGCATAAGAAGTACTGGTCGTCATGGCTTTGGCAATAATTGCTTTAAACGCATCCAATAATTCTGTCGCCGTCGAAGCGGGATAGAAGTCTCCGCCACCCATGCCTGCGATATAATTCATATAACGTACGGTTTGGGCATTTTGTGCAGTAATATCTGGGTCTAATTGCGGATTGCCATTAGCGTCCAGCACCAGACTGCCTTTGCTGCCGGTGTCTGTGGTCAACCACGCATTACCCAATTGGAAACCTACGGTATGCGTCATCACATTTTGAAACTCTGGCAACTCACTCATGTCCGTAGCAAACATGTATTTTGCCAATTCAGGTGCGCACACATGGTCGTTATTGGTACTGCCATCTTTTGTATTTCTATCAAGATAGAGCGTGCCATCCGGATAGCCCTTACCACAAGCAGTAAGACTATTAATCCGTCCAACAACGGTATTCTGTGTGGGCTGACCATCTGTGAGTAACACAATATGGTTGGCCTGACAAGCAGACGCAATGGGACTGATGTAATTGGCTTTGGCTTCGGCGATTTTTTCTTTCGCACAAGGATCGCTGTAAGGGTCTAGCAAAATATTGCAACCTTGAGGAATAGCATTTGTTCCCGTGTGCGAGGTCGGATGGCTTACTCTGTAGTGCATATTATTTAGGCGATTAGCCCCGCCTGTGACTTCTCCCCCAAGATAGTACAAATAGGCTTCGTACAACGCATCAACGATGGCAGTCATACTGTAATTGGGAACAAACATGTCTCGGACTGCTTTTTTCAAATGCGACCGCACTGTATTACTTACGGTGCCATCGCCCAAAGACCCTTCAATAACAAGACGCAATACAGGAGCTTCGCCCGGTGACGCATCGAATGACTTGGCTTCTCGCAAGCCCTTATCTCCACTAATAAACAAGGCAATGTCATTGTAGGTTTTCCAATCGCTTTGGTTGATAACTTCGTTAATCACTGGGCTAATATCAACCGTTTGGAAAGTTTGCCCCTTCACCCACGCATTGTCCGCATCTAACACCCATTTGACTGAAGTGCTGGTTTTGGAACGTTTGCTTAGTTCGTTGTTTTCTCCGATGAAACGTTTAGCATCGGGTACTTTTTCAGCGCGAATCGTCAATTCGCCGGGATTACTGGTGTTAGCATCGGCCACAAATTCCAAAATGGCTTTGCTAACTGTTGTGCCTTTGGGAATAGGAATGTCTTGGAAACGTAAACCTACGATCCGTTGAGTTTCTTTACCGCCACTACCACTGACCGTCAATTCTAATGTTTTACTGTCGATAAACAATGTACCATCGGTACTGCCATCACGAATGACCGTTTCTTCTACATCATCATCTGTCCCAACGATCCGACCACTGAAAGTTGAGGTGGTGCAACCTGTCCCTTTAATGTCTTTAGAATCGTAAACAAAACGCAATTGCGCCGCACCAGAGCGACTGTATTCAAAGGCTTGGGCATTACGCAATGGTTGGCCGGACTTGGCTGTGATCAGGAAGGTGATGCCTTCTTTACCACCGCACCAACTGCTACTGCTGACCACTTCTTGTACAACAGCAGTGAGATCGGGTGAGCTATACGTTTCATTTTCTGCCCAAGGATCAAGTGTCCAATCCACTTTAGCCGTGGTGCGGGGACGTTTGGATAAATTACCCGGTGCGCTGGTAAACTCAACGGAACTGCCTCTTTCGGCTTGAATTTGAATGTCACTGGGTGCGCTGGCATCAAAAGCACTGGTAAAAATCAAACGGGCTTCTTTGATGGTCGCTCCTTGCGGAATTTCGACATTTTGGAAACGTAAACCTACCATTTGGGCTTCAGGAGCGGTGGCTTCTCCGCTGGCTTCCCATTTCAGAAAAAGGCGAGCGGCTTTGGTTTCGTCATTTGCCGTTATATCTCCTGGTATTCCCGTGTAATGGATAGCACGTTGTCCAGCCATGCTGTTCCATGGCACGGTTAAATCCCGTTCTAATAAGAACACCATCGCGTTATTGGTACGATCCCAATCAGATTTATTGATGAGACTTTGTACCAATGAGGTGATGCTAGGAGAAGACACCACCAGATTTTCTGCTTGATTGGGTAAATTTGCCCATTGGACACTGCTACTGGAGCGGGTTCGTGCGGACAAATTGTGATTAACCAACATGGTTCTGTTGACTGAAGAGCCTATACCTAATACAAAAGGCTCAGGATTAACGCTGTCTTCAACGAAAATATTTAAACTCAAGGGTTGTGTGCCGAGGTTTTCCTTCGATGTACGGTAGGTAAAATCTAAACGGGCTTCCTTGAGGTTTACGCCTTTGGGAATTGGCACGTTTGGAAAACGTACACCCATTAAGGACTCGCCACGACAAGAGTTTTTCTTTGGTTCAGTGCTTGTCGAAGTACAGAAAGAAGTGCCTAGGCGAATTTGATCCGTCCAAGTTGTCCCTTCTTCCGTAGCACTTTCAGTTTTGCTGGTATAAGCAATAAACGCATTAGATGGCGTTGGCGTTCTAAACTCAAAACCATCTCCGTCTGCCCCAGTCACCCGCTGTTCATGCACCATGTCGAATTCTAAACCCGGCGGAATTTCATAGATAATTCGCAGTTCAGGGGCTTGTACAGGGTCTTCGTCAAAAGTCGTAAAGCGTCGCCATGCCGCTTTATCGTCATGCGGATTTTTTTCAAACAAAAACGCTAAACCATTCCCCACTTTCCAATCTGGTTGAGCCAAAATTTCTTCCACAATCGTGGCTAATTCCACAGAACTGTAAGTCAAACCCACATACCAAGGGTCTTCAATTAACCAGTCAATGTTAGCCGTGGTTTTGGGTAAAGTGGATAAGGTGTTGTTACTGACAGCAAAACTGTCCATATTGGCTTGATTTACGCCGTGAATTTTTATCAAGGGTTTGGTTTTATTGGCACTTATATCCGTCACTGCCGCGGCAAATACAATTTTTGCACTCTTGATAATCGCGCCTCTGGGTAAATAAATATTACCAAAACGCAAACCAGTAATATGCTTATCTCCCGTCGTATCGCCCAGCACCAAAGAATCAAACTTAGAACCTGATGGGTCGCCGTTTTTCGCGCCTATCGCTCCAGTACTAAGAAATTCCCGCACGTCATCTCGACTGGCTGAAATTTGAGAACGAACAATACTGACCGATTCTAAGGTGGTTAATTCTAACGTTTCATCATTGAGAACCATTTGGCCGGTGCTGATTGTTTCTTCAGCATCGTCTGCCCCTTGAACAATCGATGCCGTGTTGTAAACATAGCCGTCTACTTCATCATCTGTATTTTTTACAGTGCCGTCAATGTAAGCAACTGGATAGAGAATAGGTGTATTCACATCCCCCTTGCGGGCAGCGAACTGTCCTAAACCCACATTAACGTTGTTGACCTGATCCAACATATCGACCAAGGCTTCTTTCAACACATCAATGCGTTTTTTCCCCATATCCGCCCCCGTGGTTTCGTCACGCAGGGGCCACAACATACTGCCGGATGCGTCTAACATAAACAAAATGTTAGGGCGCACATCTTCAGTGATTTCTTGGACTTGACGGGTATAAAGCTCCGTGTCATCCGCTGACGCTACAACAGGTAATCCTGCAAGCAGGGTTAAAAATGTCGCAGCGAATACATGTAACCATTTCATACGCTTGACTCCTAATCCAGAACAACAATGTGCCTATCACATTGGTTTTTTATTTAAACAAGAGACTACTCTGAAGACTCACCCGGTGTGGGTGGCGCATCTCCACCAGAATCGCCAGAATCAACAGCAGGAGGCGGACTGCTAGAATCACCCGTATCCCAATCTGTCCCGAATTGATCTCCGATTGTTTGGGTAATATTTCGGCTGACCGGAGTGGGAATCGTGGCACCAGATTTCAGCACCACTTGGGGAGAGTCGGCTTCTTGGGTGCTATTTCCCGTACTGGTGGTGATAAAATGCACCATCTCACCCGAACTCACCATGCCATAACGTCCACTGGTGTCAGGAAATCCCCCCGGCACCCGTGTGGTGTTAAATACAACACGATAAGATTCCCCATTACCGCGATCAATAGACAACGTTCCATTTTCAGGCACGCCAGAGGCAATGCTCTTAAAACGTGTTAACGAGGCTTGAATGGCTTCTTTTGAGTTGTCATTCAAACCCGCACGAGACAAACCGACTCCCACTTCCGCAGAGCCAAACGCATGGAGATACTCCTGTAGATTGAACGCCATGCGCGTCTCAATCGTGGTGGTTTGGGTCGCACTGATTCCCAACATGGTCAGAACCACCAGTAGCATTAAAGCCACCAGTAGCACTGCACCGCGTTGTGGGCGACGCAATATGGAATAACGGTTATAATACATGACGCATTCCCCATTTGTCGGTATAATTCCACTGTGCAGGTCAGCAGAATTGACAAATTGTTTCGATGTTAAGAACACACTATTTTGCACTTATTTTCTTAATAAATTGCCGAATGTGCTTTTTTTACAATTCTTTCATTTCAAAAAGTAGCTACAAAGAATGCTTTGTTTCTACGAATTGGTGATCTGATTATGTCAGAGACACTGCGCCTCATCAAAGAATAAGCCTTAAAAAGGCTAAAAATAAGGGATAAACGGAAAAACACCGGATCATCGACACCGTTGGTCACAGAAAAAAACCACGTTTATCTTTTACCACCTAAGGAGAAATCAATCTTGAGAATTTTTTTACATTCTGCCCTATATTCGCTGTTATTGGGGGCTGCATCTACGGCTTGGGCAACCAATGGCTATTCCCCACATGGATTTGGCACGCGCAGCAAAGGCATGGCCGGTGTGGGCGTGGCGTTGCCGCAAGAAGTTCTCAGTTCTGCGACCAATCCCGCGTTAATGCCAATGGTGGGCAATCGTTTGGAATTGGGATTGAGTTTGTTTTCACCGCGCCGTAGTTATACAGCAGACGACAATGGTTTTCCTATCGGCCCCCCCATGGGACCAGCCACGATTCTGCCGGGAACTTACGACAGTGACAAAACGGTCTTTTTCGTGCCTCACATCGGTTACAATCGCCTGTTAGATGAAAGACAATCGCTGGGCTTGGCATTAAGCGGCAATGGCGGTATGAATACGGAATATCCTTACGCAGTATTCGCACCGTTCAACAATCCGATGGGGACAGCCAGCCAACCGACGGGCGTTAATTTAGGTCAAGTCTTTTTAGGTATTCCCTACGGTATTCGCCTCACACCCGAACACAGCATAGGAGTGATGCCGATTGTGGCGGTGCAATGGTTTGAAAGTTATGGCTTAGAACCGTTTAAACCGTTTTCCAACGCACCCGATCACTTGACCAATCACGGCCATGATTTTTCCTATGGGGGTGGGGTGCGCGTGGGTTGGTTGGGACAGTTTAATGAAAAATGGTCATTGGGTGCTTCTTACCAATCGCAGTTATATATGAGCGAATTCGACGATTATCGCGGATTGTTTGCGCAAAATGGCGATTTTGACGTGCCGCCGACGTGGACAATTGGCGCGGCATTTCATGCCACTCCCGATCTCACTTTTGCCCTAGATGTACAACAAATTTACTACAGCAAAGTGGACGCAATTGCGAATCGTTCTGACGTGCCATTTATGCCGGGGTCTGTGTTACTTGGGACGGAACAAGGTTTGGGGTTTGGTTGGGACGATATGACGATTGTAAAAATGGGCGTGGAATGGCGGTATCGACCTGAATTACAATTTCGTGCAGGCTATGCGCGGGCAAATCAAGCCATTCCCGGTTCACAAGCATTATTCAACATTCTCGCGCCCGCCACTTTACAACACCATTATACGTTGGGTTTAACCTATGCGTTTCCAGAGTGGAACAGCGATGTGAATATTGCCGTCATGTATTCGCCCACGCAACAGGTGAAAGGACAAAACCCCAACACCGGCCCCCAAACAGGCAGTATCCAAATGCGTCAATTTGAAATCGAAGTGAACTGGGGTTGGAATTTTTAAGAAGGGTAACTTTTTGATGATAAAGGGTAAATTAAGGTTAAGAATAAGTTAATTTTATTTTTAATTTTTACAATTCACTCACAACAACACACCCCACTTCTAGCGAATGGAGAAGTGGGGTGTGGTGATCTGGAGTCGTGGTGAAGAAGAATGAAATTAGCGGTTTTGTTGCGCCTTGAACTGCTCGGTCAAACGGGACACTTCAAGCGCACAAGATTCGCTGTAGGTTTTAAACACATTCCAACCCAACAGCACGTGTAAATTATTCCAAAGTTGTTGTTTTAACTTGGTTTCTTCCAAAATATCCCGCACATTTTCCAGAGATGTGTTGTATTCACGACGGGGGGTGGCTTTCACTTCTTCCGTAATATATGGCTGAAAAAATTCGCGCACTTGTTCAGAAAAGCGTACGGAAAACGGTTTTAATGTCGCAGTGGAGGCTTGCATGATGAGTTTCCTAAAATTGTTAAATTGTTGTTAAGTTTAAATTGGCTAAATTTTATGCAACTATTACGCCCTAACACTTGAAATAGTTTCCGAATATCGCCAATTTTATGCCTATTATCGTATTGTTTTAAAAATTCCAAACGGCTCTAAAATTTCGCAGGGCTATATAGTTAAAATAGTCGTTTATTGACAAAATTGTGTCAAAATTTAGAAAAATTAAACAACGCATTGCGCTTGTTTCAAAAAAGAGACTGATGCCTTTAGGCTTTCAAGCGGAATGTGCAGAGAGGAGTAAAATTAAATTTTTAATAACAAAGCGTTAGTATCGAAGGTCTATTTATTCTTCCCTAATATGCGATCTGTCACACTGCTTGCAAAGGGCAGAGCGATAAATAAAAATATCACAGTATAACAAAGTCTTGCGTAAAATAAACCGCAAACCACCCCAAATAAAAAAAACAACACCCTAAGGAATGCCATGATCGCACTACAAGGTTACACCATCACCGAAGAAATTTACAGCGATGCCAAAAGTAGCATTTATCGCGGCCATCGGGATTGGGATGGATTGGAAGTCATTATTAAAACATTACGCTCTGATTATCCTACACCAAAAGAATTGGCGCAAATTCGCCATGAATTTGAATTAACCAGAGAATTAAGTTTAAAAGGTTCTGTGCGCCCTTATGAATTGGTGAAATGTCATAATGGTTTAGCCTTAATTTTGGAAGATGTGGGCGGAGAATCATTAAAAAATTTAATTGCACGGCGTAAATTAAGTCTAGTTGCTTTTCTCAAAATAGCCATTCAATTAACCAATGCGGTGGGAGAATTGCACCATCATCATATTATTCACAAAGACATTAAACCTTCTAATGTGATTGTGAATATGGAAACCAATCAGGTAAAAATTACGGATTTTAGCATTTCGACCCGCTTGGCAGTAGAAAATCAACATTTAAGCACTTTAGACAAATTAGAAGGCACGATTGCTTACATGTCACCTGAGCAAACAGGGCGCATGAATCGCGTCATTGATTACCGCAGTGATTTTTATTCTTTAGGCGTAACTTTTTATGAATTATTAGTGGGTTGGTTGCCGTTTCAAAGTAATGATCCCATTGAATTAATTCATTGTCATATTGCGCGAATTCCGCCTGAACCTTATATTTTACATTCAGATATTCCGCGTCCTGTTTCGGACATTATTATGAAATTAATGTCAAAAAATGCCGAAGAGCGTTATCAAAGTGCGGAAGGTTTGCGTTTTGATTTGCAAATTTGTTTGCGCGCTTATAAAAAACACGGAACAATTGAGCCATTTCGTTTGGCGCGACAAGATATTGTGGATAAGTTTCGTTTGCCGCAAAAACTCTACGGTCGCACTGCGGAATTAACGACCTTATTAGACACTTTTGATTATGTGTGTCAGGGCAGTAAATCAGCGTTATTAGTCTGTGGTGATTCGGGTTTGGGTAAAACCACATTAGTGCAGCAATTACAAAAACCCGTGATGCAGAAAAATGGTTTTTTTGTGGTGGGGCGTTTTGAAAGTACGGAACAACCGCATCCTTACAGCGCATTAGTTCATGCGTTGCGCGAAATTGTTAATTGCATTTTAACCGAATCCGCCAGTCAAATTGCCCAATGGCGTAAAAAATTATTAGCTATTTTAAATCACGACATTCATTTATTATCGCCTGTTATTCCTGAATTAGAAATGATTGTCGGTCGTCATGTTAAAACAGATAAAAGTGCGTTACTTATAGAAGAAAGTGACAGTTCTTTTAAATTGGCTTTTGAAAAGTGCATTCAAGTTTTTTCCACGCCCGATCATCCTTTGGTGATGTTTATTGATGATATTCAGTGGGCAGATGTAGCCAGTTTAAATTTATTGCAAACCATGCTAACCGATGCCAATGTGCAATCATTTTTGCTGATTCTCGGCTATCGTGACCCCAGTCCATTAAGCGAAAAACATCCGCTTTATCCCATGTTGCAAACGTTAAATCATCATTTAATTTCAATGGAACAATTGATTTTAAAACCGATGAAATTAGAACATGTGAATCAACTCATTACTGAAACACTCCATTGTTCTCTGAGTTATGCGCGTCCTTTAGCCGAATTGGTGATGACAAAAACAGAAGGGCATCCTTTTTTTGTCAATGCGTTTTTAAAAAAGGTGTATCGTTCGGGTTATTTAAAATTTAATCGTACCAGCAAACGTTGGGAATGGAACACCCAAAGAATTATTGAAATGGACATGACCGATAATGTGGTGTCTATCATTAGCGAACGCTTGCAACGTTTATCAGATAATTGTCAAGAAGTATTAAAATTAGCGGCTTGTATTGGAGTCACTTTTGATATTAAAACCTTATCCACGCTTTACGAACAAACTGAACCTGTCACCACAGGCGCATTATGGGAAGCCGTAGAGGAAAATTTAATTGCACCATTAAGCGACAGTTACCAATTACTTTATAATGCGGTGGAAGGAAAAGACAGCACTGATTTTGTCAGCAATAATGCGTCTTATCGCTTTTTACATGATCGTATTCAACAAGCGGCTTATTCGTTATTATTAGAAGAAGAAAAACAAGTTATTCACTACCAATTAGGGCGATTATTACGCGAAAAAACCTCACCCAATCAGCTCGATGAAATGCTGTTTGATATTGTGCGCCATTTAAATCAAGGCATTCAACAAATGCACAGCGATGTGGATTTATATGATTTAGCGCGTTTAAATTTGGCGGTGGCGAAAAAATCGAGAACCACAGGAGCGTATCAAACCGCTTTAATTTATCTCAATACGGGCTTAAATATTTTGCCTGCGGATGCGTGGGAGAAACAATATCATTTAACCATGTCATTGCACACCCAAGCGATGGAAATGGAATATGCCAATGGACATGTGGAACGTGCCGATAAATTATTTTCTATTGTGCTGGAAAATGCCGAAAGTTTATTAGATCAAGCACGTATTTATGAAATTAGAATTTTATTTTTTATTGCGCAAAACCAATTGCAAAAATCATTAGACATGGGCTTGCAAGTGCTGCACATGTTAAATATGCCTGTGCCGCGTGAAGACAGCGATTTAAGCGGATTATTTTCCGAATTGCAACCTTTATTGGGCGAGCGACAAATTGAAGAATTAATTGATTTGCCCAGTATGCGCGATGAACATAAATTATCAGCATTGCGCATTTTAGTCAGCATTGCATTGCCGTCTTATTTTGTCGCGCCTAAATTATACCCTATTTTGGAATTTATGCAGGTGCGTTTGTGCATTCAAAATGGCAATTCTCCGATGGCGGCCAGTGCTTATGCCTCCTATGGTTTGGTGTTATGCGGGACATTAAATGATTTAGATGCGGGCTATCGTTATGGACAATTAGCCTTAAAAGTTTTAGAAAAATATCCCAGTAAAGAATATCATGCGCGTGTTTTAACTTTAGTGAATGCGTTCTCACGCCATTGGAAAGATTCGGCGAAAGAATCCGCCGCCGCATTATTGCAAACCAGTGAATGGTCATTGAATAATGGCAATATTGAATATGCCTGTTATTCAGGAATGTATTGTGCGATTAATACTTTTTTAAGTACAGAATCTTTAGCCCGTGCTAATGATACCTTTCAATTTGTCATGGACATTATGATTCGCTTTAAGGCCAGCGAACAGATTTATTACACCCAAATTACCCAAATGTGGTATCAATTATCCGAGAATTTACAAAGCGAAAGTCGCCATATATGCCAATTAAAAGGCGCACGTTGCAATGAGGAAACATTACTGCCGCAATTACAAGCACAATCGAATAAACATGCGCTATTTTGTTATTACTTTATTAAAGGTTTATTATGCTATTGGTTAGATGATGCCCATAAAGCCTTACCTTATTTAGAACAAGCCGCTAACGTTGCACACAGCGCGCCTGCCAGTTTTCATCATAGTTTTTATGTTTTTTATCATGCGCTGGTTTTATATGTGACATGGAATCATTTATCGCCAGAACAAAAAACAGCGAAAATGTCACAATTAACCCAATTAGAAACAACATTAGAAAAATGGTCATGGCATTCTCCCATTAATTTTAAAGCGCAATATTTATTAATCCAAGCCGAACATGCCCGCTTAGAGCAACAAACTGAAATTGCTTTACGCTATTATGAAAAAGCCATTAATCACGCCCATGAAAATGGACAAATTCAAATTGAAGCCATTATTAATGAACGTGCCGCTTCTTTTTATCAACAATTAGGTTCTGAAAAATCAGCTCGTTTATATTTAGCTGATGCGCATTATGCGTATATTGCGTGGGGGGCGACGGCTAAAGCGAAATTATTAGAAACAGCACATCCTTTTTTAAATTACCGTCATGCGCGTAAAGAATGGCAAAATAGCATGACCCAAACTACGGTGAATGAACCCGCCAGTTCTACTACTAATACTATTGCGCAATATGGCAGTAATTTTGATTTAATTACCGTGATTAAAATTTCTCAAGCCATTGCGACAGAATTGGTTTTGCCTGAATTGGTAAAAAAATTATTACACGTGGTGATGGAAAATTTAGGCGCGCAACAAGGTTTATTGGTTTTAATTCGAGAGGGGCAGTTATATATTGAAGCCGAAATTCGCACTGAGAAAAGCGAAGCGGTGTTATTTCAATCCATGCCATTAGAAAGCCTCACTTCAGCCCAACAAAGTCACTATCCTATTGGTTTAATTCATTACGTGGTGCGCACCCAAACGGGCTTAATGCTACACGATGCCGCACAAGAAGGATTATTTGTCAATGACAGCTATATCACGGCGAATAAACCGTTATCAATTCTTTGCAATCCGTTGTTTTATCAAGATGAATTAATTGGCATTTTATATTTAGAAAATAATCTCATTGCCAATGCGTTTACTTCTAATCGCACCCACATGTTGCAATTATTATCGAATCAAATTGCCATTGCCATTGCGAATGCCATGTTTTATGAATAATTAGAACAAGCCCGAACGCTTGCAGAATCAGCCAGTCGGGCTAAGAGTGCTTTTTTAATGAATATGAGTCATGAATTGCGCACGCCGATGAATGCCATTTTAGGCTATGCCGATTTGGTGCGAGAAGATGCCGCAGAAAGCGGTTATGAAGACATTTTACCTGACTTAGAAAAAATTCAAATGGCCAGCCAACAATTGTTGGAAATTATCAGCAATATTTTAGATATTTCTAAGATTGAAGCGGATAAAATGGGATTGAATTTAGTCCAATTGGATGTGGATAAATTGGTGCAAGATGTGGTCACTGTGATTGAGCCATTATTGGGCGATAATGAATTATTAGTGAATTGTGCGGGGGGAATGGGACATATTTTTGCGGATCAAATTAAATTGCGACAAATCTTAATGAATTTACTCAGTAATGCCGCCAAATTTACCCAACAAGGCAGCATTACTTTTACCATTACTCGCCAACATGCCGATCCCGCACAAGGCAATCACAATAATGATTGGTTAATGTTTGAAATTGCCGATACCGGTATTGGAATGCCGCAAGAACATTTGCAACATATTTTTGAAGCCTTTTACCAATTAGATAGCTCCACCACGCGGCAATATGGTGGCACTGGATTAGGGCTAACTATTAGCGAACGTTTTGCCCGCATGATGGGCGGAAGAATTACTGTCACCAGTGAAGTGGGACGTGGCTCAACATTTGTGGTTTATTTACCCGCTTATGTTGCAGAAAATGCCGCCATCGGTCATAAAAAATAAGCTCAAGTGATTAACTCTGGAATTAACACAGAAATATAAACCCCAGAATAATCAACCGCTAACTCTTGATTGCATTCAGCGCGGGCTTGAATTTCCCAGCGGGCTTTACCGCGCTGCATTAAGTCTTGTTTAAAGCGATAAATATCATGATCGGAGGGCATATTGCTAATGATCATAATTTCGCTGTCAATCGGTTTAATATAATCCACTTTACTGCGCCGAACCACGGTAGTGGCATGTAATTGCAAACGAGACAATACCGTGTGCGTAATTGCCCAACCCGCTAAGGTTAAAATAGACACCACACTGCCGCCAAAAGCCGTGTTTTTATCATTGCGATTAATCGCTAAGGGTGCGGTTAAAATTAATACCCGTTGATTGCACAATTGCACCTTAACTCTCATATCACGAGTAATGGGAATTCGGGTGTCGAAATAGTCCTGTAGCATTTCTTTCATTCTCATCTTATCCTTTTGTTATTTTTTATGATGCAGCGTTCTGATTTTAACTTTACTTTACCCGATGAATTAATTGCACAATATCCAACAGAACAACGTACGGCCAGCCGTTTGCTCTATGTACCGTCACCATCGGGAATTGCGCTTATCGATTTACAGTTTAGCGAATTGCCAGACTATTTAACAAGCGGGGATTTATTAATTTTCAATAATACACAAGTCATTCCTGCACGTTTATTTGCCCGTAAAAAAACAACGGGAGGTCAAGTTGAATTATTAATTGAACGTTTACTAGAAAATCAGCACGCGTTGGTTCAATTAAAAGCCAGTAAAACACCTGCAATAAACAGTGAATTGGTATTAGAAAATGGTCTTATTGTACGCATTAAAGCCCGTCAAGAACAATTTTTTAAGGTTCAATTTGAAACACAAGAATCGCTGTTAGACCTGCTGCAAAGCATAGGCCATATTCCTTTGCCGCCCTACATTCGGCGCGATGACACGCGGGTTGACAGCGAACGTTATCAGACGGTGTATGCGTCGCGTCCGGGCGCGGTGGCTGCGCCGACCGCAGGGTTACACTTCGATCAGCCCTTGTTGCAGCGTTTACAGGCGCAGGGGGTGGCTTTTGGCTATGTGACGCTGCATGTGGGCGCGGGGACGTTTACGCCGTTGCGGGTAAATGATTTGTCCCAACACCAGATGCACAGCGAATGGTTACAAGTCACAGAAGAAGTTTGTCAACAAATTCAATCGACTAAAGCCAACGGCGGCCGCGTCATCGCCGTGGGAACAACCTCTGTACGTGCTTTGGAAACGGCAGCCGCGACGGGAAAAATACAGCCTTATGAGGGAGAAACACGGCTTTTTATTACGCCCGGTTATCGTTTTAAGAGTGTGGATGGTTTAATTACTAATTTTCACTTGCCTGAATCAACATTATTCATGTTAGTTTGTGCATTCGGTGGTTATGACAGAATATTGTCTGCTTATCACCATGCGGTAGAGAAAAGATACCGTTTTTTTAGTTATGGCGATGCGATGTTTATTGCGGCTAAACATGAGTAATCACGAGAGGATTTGCTTTGTTTTCTTGGTTTTCTTCTTTTAAAAAACGCTATTATCAATCGGTCATTTATGAGCATCGCATTTTTAATGTTCGCGGTTTGCGGACAATGGGGACATTTACCTTAGAATTAGAAAAAGTATTTGTGGAGTTGCGCATTGCGCCTTCTTCTAATCCCCAACAAATTAATTTTAATCCTTTATCGAATCGGGAATTATTGGGCAGTCGGCCGATTTGGGATTTTCTCAAAAACACCACGCCGCACCAATCGGCCGTGTTTGCCATTATTGGCGCACCGGGGTCGGGAAAAACCACATTATTGCAACATTTGGCTTTAACGTTAGCCGCTAAAAAAGAAAAAAGTTACGGTTTACACCAGCATTATTTACCGATTTTATTATTTCTCCGCAATCACACTAAATATATTGTTGACTATCATCTTTCTTTAGCGGAATTAATTCAACAACATTTTGCCGATGCCAAACGTTATCCGCATTTAAATCCTCCGCGGGATTGGTTTGTGCGTCAATTAAAAAAACAATCTTGTTTAATTTTATTAGATGGTTTAGACGAAATTGCGGATTTAAGGGACAGGCAATTTGTGTCTAATTGGATAGAGCAACAAGTATTTAATTACCCGCATTGTCAATTTATCATTACTGCACGGCCACAAGGTTATTTAAGTGCGCCATTACATCGGGCGCATGTGTTAGAAATTCAAGCATTCACTTTAGAACAAGTTAGACATTTTATTCATGCGTGGTATTTAGCCAATGAAGTGGTGAGTTTTGGACATAAAATAGATGAAGGCATTCGTTTGCGCGCTAGACAAGGCGCGGAAGATTTATTGTCGCGTTTAAATACGATGCAAACATTGAGTGCTTTGACGGTGAATCCATTGTTATTAACTATGATTGCAATGGTGCATCGTTATCGCGGTCAATTACCGGGGCGCAGAGTGGAATTGTACGGGGAAATTTGTGACGTATTGTTAGGGCATTGGCGACAAGCCATTGGCATTAAAGACAGCTTAACTGCCGCACAAAAAAGAGTGGTGTTGCAACCTTTAGCTGCGCAAATGATGTTATCAAAAATTAGAGATATTTCTACTGCCGCAGCGATAGCCATTATTGCTGACCCCATGGAATCCGTAGGATTAGATAATAAAACTGCGCTTGATTTTTTAATGGAAGTGCAAGCCAGCAGTGGTTTATTATTAGAACGAGAGCCGAATGTATGGAGTTTTGCCCATTTAACTTTTCAAGAATATTTAACCGCTTCTCATTTATTAGAACAGAAAACAACATTATATTGGTCAGCCTTAGTCAATGACAGTTGGTGGCATGAAACTTTGTTATTATATGCCGCACAAAGTGATGCCACACTTTTAGTTAAATCTTGCTTGCAATTTAACACCATTTTGGCTTTAACTTTAGCGGCTGATTGTTTAGAAGAAGCCCGTGAATTAGATCGCCACATTCGCATTGAAGTACATCAACGATTAACCGAAGCACTTATTTCTGAAGATCGAGAAAAACGACGTTTAGCCGCAGAGGTACGCTTAAATCAACGTTTAAAAAGTTTGCATCGTCTGGATGAAATGCGCGATATGGATTTAAGCTATTTAACTTGGGCTGAATATCAATTATTTTTAGATGATAATTATGCCCAAGGTTATTATTGCCAGCCTGATCATTGGCAGCAATATTGTTTTAGGCCGGAAATGGCTTTATTACCCGTTTCTGGCATTCGTGCTGAAGATGCAACTGCTTTTTGTGCGTGGTTAAATGCGCGTGAAGGTGGAAAAGTTCGTTATCGTTTGCCTACCTCTGAAGAAGCCTTATTGATCACGCCTCCGCCTTCTTTTTTTGAGGGAGAATATCATTTAGCCACTTGGTGTCAAAATAATGAAACTTATCAATTAATATTTTCCGATTGTTCCAGTTATGAGAAAGTGTTAAAAAATATTAAAGATTATTCTTTTATTTCTGCCAGTTCTTTGGATAAACCAGAAACATTAATTGATTATTTACGCACTTGGCAGTTTAGCGATTTAGACGATAAATTAGCACGGCAACAACGACATCAATTACGCATTCAAGCCTTGAGTGTGATATTGGCTTTTGATTTTGACAGTGAATTGGCTTACGCATTTAATTTTCATCAAGATATTGATTTAATTTTAGGGCATGATCGAACTTTTGAATGGACTCATGCTTATGTTCCAGAAAAAACAAGTGCAAATTCTCCCAATGCGCATATTTTTATTCGTGATTTAGCCCGCGACATGGTGATTGCTTTAGATTTGGCAAAAGACAGTATTAGTGCTTTGGAATTGGCGCGAGATATTGCGTTGGCACAACCGATTGATAATCGCGCATTAGCACGATCTTTAGTGCGTGCCAGAGATTTGTCGCATCATTTAGAACAATTAAGTCAACATTATCAGCTTCATGATATGAAACAAGCGCGAGATATGGCTAAAATGATTGTGCATGATTTATCTGCCGATTTGGCGCGTGCCAGAGGACGAAATTCAGCATTAGCCAGAGTGCAAGATTTAACGCAAGCCCGTGCCAAAGCCTTAGATCGGGCGAGAACATTAGCATTTGCTTTAACGCGGGCATTGGTATTTATCAGTGAATTTGAACCGATTTATCAGCAAATTGAACAGCATATTAATGAAGCTAAAAAGCGGGTAGAAATGATGTTGCATTCGGATGATGTGCATTTAAAACGCTTGGCGCAATTGGTACAGATTTTATTGGATTATATGGACGCACCAAAAACAGAGAAAAAACAGGCATGGCAAATTTATTTATTGCATTTAGTGGCTTGTTTATTAGAAGGCTATCGCATGCAAGCGCAAATGCCTGCAAAAAAATGGTTTCATCCGTCTAATGATTTAATGAATGCCGATAAAGCCTTGTTAGTTGATCTCTACTGGTGGTTACAAATGACGATTGCTAGGCAAAAGGGGGAGTTGGTGTGTTGGGAAGGAATACGAATTGTGCGGCAAGGGATGTTTTTATGATGATTACAAAAAATATCCCCACCACCTCTTGATTTTTGGCATAAAAATATTTATTCTAGCGTGCTGTTTTGTAGCAATAACCCGCCGTTTTACCCTTCCCAAAAGGGGCCTATAGCTCAATCGGTCAGAGCAGAGGACTCATAATCCTTTGGTTGTAGGTTCGAGTCCTACTAGGCCCACCATCATATTGTCATATCTTGCACTGTCTAAATTAACGGGTTGACTTACGAATGAGGATTGTTAGTAGTGTGGACTCATGGGCGGGGTTCGTGGCTCGTTCGGAGGCTTCTATCAGGTTCTTGATGTTGGCATCGCAATAGTGTGTCGTAATGCTTCGCCCTGATCGGTGTCCTAGCAACTCCTTGCGCGTCTCTTCGTCAACGCCTGCGCTTCTTAGGCGTGTCCCGTAGGTGTGTTTTAGGTCATGCACCCTTACCTTTAAGCCCGCCGCGGCTCTGGCTACTTTCCACCCTGTATTGTTCATACGGTTTAACGGCTTTCCCCTAAAGCTAAACACGTGACTGGGATGCTTTCCCCGCTGTTCATCAATCACTTGTTTTGCAACAGAATTCAACACAATCACCCGGTCATAGCCATTCTTGACAAGCTGCGATGGGATGAGGAACACGCTGTTGTTAAGCGGTTCTATCGGTATCTCCATAGACCATTGCAGGTTACACACTTCACTGTCTCGCGTTCCCGTGTTGACCATGAATAACGACATCTGTCGCAAGTGGTCAGGCAAGTGGTTAAACAAGCGTCGTTGTTCGTCGAACGTCAGCGGGTATTTTTGGCGTTGATCATGCTGCGGTAATAAGCGGATTTTCACTTCCTTAATGGAGTAATTGCCCAAAATTAATAACGCTAATTTGGCACGTTCGGGCGTTATCGATTTTTCAAAGTCACTTAAATGTGTCCATTTGCCCTCATCAAAGGATAAGTTTAAGGGTTTATCTTCTTCTATGTCTCGACCAATAACATGCAATTGCGCCACGTTACTATTGCGCCCACGTTCCAACACAAATAAATTATCGATGCCACCCGTTAATCCTAATGAACCGCATGCGGTTCTTCATGCGGCTGTCGTTGTCTTCCAAACTCAGATAAAACACATCGCCCTGTTGGGTCTTCTTGCCTAAGAAGTCGCCACCACTGGCCACAGACAACGCCATAGAGGGATCAATACAAAGGTACACCTCGTTGTAGACGCACATGGGATGCCACTTAAAGTCATCATCACTAAGGGAACGACAGGAGATTGTACTCAGGCAGAGGCTTTCTTGGAGGATTTAGAGGGTGATGCGTACTGGCTGACCGTGCTTATGATACCAATAAAATCATAGAATTAGCAGCTTCTAAAGAAATGAAAGTGGTTATTCCCCCCAAGAAAAATCGTAAAGAGCCGCGTCCGTTTGACAAATTTAATTCTGCTAAAGCCGAACTCAGAGACCAAGTCGAAGCTGAGGTCAGAAATGAGCTTAAAAACAAGATCAAAGATGAACTCAAAGCTGAAGTCAAAGCCGAGGTTAAGGCCGAGATTAGAGATCAAGTCAAAGCTGAAGGCATACAAGAGCAAATCGCCACGCTTTATTCACTACATCAAGAGGGAATACTACCCCAAGCAAAACTCAACGAGCGGTTAGCACCGTTAATTAAGCAGCTTAATGAATTGAAGAAACATTGATGTTTTTCTGTCTGAATCAGAATTTTCAAAATTGGTTCTTGCAAATTGTTTGTTTTCGGTAGATTTTCTATTCTTTAATTCTGAAAATCCTGAAATTCTGATTCTGACAGAAAAGTTTTATAAATCGCCTAATTTTACTCCATTTTAGCTTAAAAAAGATTATTTATTGGGAATATCGATGGGTTTTAAAATGAGAATTTCTACGCGGCGATTACGTTGCCGTCCTTCGGCCGTGCGATTGTCGGCAATGGGATTGCTGGCACCAAAACCTTGCGCAGTTAAACGCTCGGCTAACACACCATGCGCCACTAAAGCCGATTTTACGCTTTCAGCGCGAGCAGTGGATAAGCGTAAATTGTAAGCGGTACTGCCGCGATCATCGGTGTAACCGTCAATGGCGACATGACTGTTGGGATATTCGCCAATAATATCGACAATTTGCCCAATAACCGATAATGCAGAATCGTTTAATTGTGCCGAATTAAAGGAAAAATAAACCGATTCTAATATTAATAATAAACCGCGATCCGTTAATACGCTTTTAATGGAATGATGGGGTGATTGACTCACCGTTTTTTGTCCACATCCTAACAATAATAAACCACACAATACCATTATTCCCATTGCCAAATAAGGCTTATCATTTCGTGTGTTGCCTTTCATAAGATTTGCCTTGTTAAAAAGTTAATCATCAATTTTGTTAAAGGGATTTGCGTTAAGTATAGGGGAGAATAAGGACGAAATGATAAAAACTTTATTCTGCACCTTTAAAAGCAATACGCCAAATTGTTCCCTGACGTGAATCAGCGACATACAACGCGCCATCCGGGGAAACGGCTAAACCTGTCGGACGATAACGCGCTTGGCCGGGCTTTTTGGGCGGCACATCGCCCGCAAAACCATCCGCAAATGTCCACCAATTTGCGCCCACTTCCCCTTGCACAAAAGGAACAAAGGCCACGTTAAAACCCGCTTGAAAATACGGCGCACGATTCCATGAACCATGAAAAGCCACAAAAGCTCCGTTTCGATAGGCTTCAGGGAATTGTTGCGCGTGATAAAATACAATAGCATTGGGAGCTAAATGCGCAGGAAAAGCCACCAACGGGGAAAAATAATGGTTTTCTTCTGGGAGTTTGCGCCCGTCGCCGCCGTACTCTGGAGCCAAGACTCGCACCATTTGCAAGGGATCGTAATAGGTGTAAGGCCAACCGTAATCACCACCAGCCACAATACGATGTAATTCTTCTGCGGGCAGATCGGCGTTGGCTTTGGCATCAAAATGGGCTGGCCATAGGCTGTCTAATTGATCGCGTCCATGAATGGCCGCATACAAGTGTTGACTGGCTGAATCCCATGCGACAGCAACCGCATTTCTAATTCCCGTGGCGAAATGTTCGCCATCTTCTGGAAAACGTTGTTTAGTTTTTAACGCAGAAAATTGCCAAATTCCACCGCCAGTGACTAATTGTGGACACGGGCGTTGTCCGGGAGAACCGGGGGTGCGGGTGCGTACTTGGCAGGCGTTAGAAGGTGCGCCCACATTAACATACAAATTTCCTGCTTCATCAATGGCGAAAGATTTAGCAGCATGACTGTTTTGTACGGGAAAACCACTGACTACAGTTTCACGTGCCGCCGTGGGAACTAATTCGTCTGGTTTCAAGGCAAAACGGTAAATGGCGGTGTCTGAAGCGACATACAAGTAATTTTGAAAAAGACCAATCCCTGTACCACTGCTAGAACCAAAATACGCAATTTTATCCGCGACATAATCCCCGTTTACATCGCGTAACGCCACGATTCCGCCGCCTTTGGCACTTAAACTTTGCAAATTCACATAAATATCGCCATTATCCCGCACCACCAAATGCCGTGCATGTCCCAATTGCGTAGCCACTTGGGTGGCCGTAAATCCTTGTGGCACGCGAATCTCAGCCATTTCTACCGATAAGGCAGGAGATGGCTCGGTTAAAACGGTTGGCTTATCCGTAGCCGCGACCGTTGATGTTCCAAACAGCGTTAAAATGAAAGACAGTAAAAAATAACAGCGCATGAGTCAATATCCTTTCCATAGTGTCTAATTTGTCATCAATGGGTCACAGAAATTGTGTCAAATGGTCGGCTTTTAAAGCCACAAGCCCATGAATCAACAAGCAATCAATCCATAAATGGCATGGCTTATGAATAAATTAAGGGCTTGAAATCATTTTACTTTACCCCCACTGTGGCGAATTATGAGTGCTACAGTGTTGATTTGGGATCAGGGTAAATGGGCTTGAACCCTTAAATGGATTTAATTTCAACACAATGCGTTAATTTTAAAAATTTTTAGGTAAAAAACAGATGAGTAACCAAACCTTAGCTTCTTTTGTCAACAAAGTCGCAGCCATCGTTAGCCGCGATGACAAACAACGTTATGTCGTGCGTGTTGATGGTGCGCCTCAAGATGAACCTGTAAAACAACTGATGCCACACAATGGCTTTCGGGCGCGATTACAGAAAATGACGGAACATGGATTAGAAAATGTGCGAGAAGTAAAGCCATTTTACTATATCTCCACGTTGTCTGGTCATGA
This sequence comes from Thioflexithrix psekupsensis, assembly GCF_002149925.1. Classification (NCBI taxonomy): domain Bacteria; kingdom Pseudomonadati; phylum Pseudomonadota; class Gammaproteobacteria; order Thiotrichales; genus Thioflexithrix; species Thioflexithrix psekupsensis. The sequence continues at coordinate 362,956 of NZ_MSLT01000023.1, forward strand.
TTGGCGTGCTAAACGAGATTATTTAATTCAAACCTTACAATCTAAGGGCGTTCTGATTGGCGCGTAGTTTGGGTTGAATAACGGTTTTTTTTCTGTTCTCCTTGATGTCTTGCCATGTTCGATCTATCAAATGTGCTTGATAGGTAAGCGTAAATTGACTAATATTAGCGTTTACTTATTTCGCAATCCCTCTAGCCTTCCGTAAACACTTCAAAAAAACATCAAGGAGAATCCATTATGACTCGTATTTTAATGGCAGTGAGTGCTTTCGCGCTGCTGTTTTCTGCGCATTTGCAAGCAGAAGTGATTCATATCAATAATGCCCAACTACAAGAATTGTTGGATCAAAACATCCCTCTGATTGACGTACGTACGCCTCCCGAATGGAAACAAACGGGTGTGGTGGAAGGCAGCCATTTGATGATGTTTTTCGACGAGAAGGGGCAAGCGGATGTTGGCGGATGGTTAGATCAATTCTCGGCAATTGTGGTGGATAAAGAACAACCTGTGGTCTTAATTTGTCGTTCTGGAAACCGCACCGCTCGTATTGCGCATTTTTTGAGTGAGCAACTGGGTTATGACAAAATTTATAATGTGCAGTTAGGGATTCGGGATTGGATTCGAGAAGGGTTGCCCACTGTTGCGCCCAGTGAGCAGTGATGGGCTTTTTCTCGCTCCCGCGCTGGAATGTGGGAGCGAGAGAATGCCTTCATTCTAATTAAAATCATTTATAACCCATAAAACGCAAATCCCGCCCAAAAATAAGGTGAAGTAAAAGGTTTTAATTCGGGATGATTGCGATAGCGGCGTAAATGTTGTAATAGTTGACTATCACTGTGTCCAGATTGGCGACAAACAGATTCCATATAACGGACTAATTCCAATTCCGTCACCGTGGCATTGCGTAGCCATTGCTGCGCTTGATGTAACGCAACAGCGGGCGGTAATTGTTCGCTGCAATGTAACTGGTAAAAGCGTTTTATTAACAAGGCGGTAGAAATATCATTCGCCGCCCATAAACTCACTAAAACCCCCGCCACGCCCCCTAATAATAAACCATCTGCCACCGTCTTTAATTCACGCCCTAATTCTGCAAATTGATGACTGCTATTTTGACAAGAAGAAAGTACAAATAAACGCTTATTGGCTAATAAATCATCGTTTAATAATTCATGTAAAGTAATGGCCGTATCAGCCGCTAAATAAAGGCGAGTAGATAAAATGTCATCTAATGGAGCTTGGGCATAACAAGCAAAATGTAAATAATTGGCATTAGGGATTGCTTTGCGAATCATGGCACGATTGGCTAATGCGTGGGCTAAAACTTGCTGTTGTTCTGCGGCAAATAAAGGACGAATTTGTTCTAATTCTAATGTGGTAAAATGAAGCAAATGCCGCAAAGGTAATGGTTCAGCCACACCTAATAATTTGGCAGGTGCATTTTCTTCTTGAATTTTTGCTTTTAATAAATTTGGTAACAAGCCAGAATAGGGTAAACGACTGATTACTAAATCTGTTAATGCCGTGCTTAATGACAACAGAGAAAACACCCCACTGCTGACCACTAAAGCTTGATGATAATTCAGCCGTTGCAACGCTGCATTCATAGGCTCTAACGCATTGATTTTTATTAATGGTAATAATTGATTTAAAGACTTTTCCAATAAAGCAGGATGATTTAATATTAAACCATGTAAATAATGCCGCACTTCATCTTGATCTTCAACCCATTTTAACAGCTCTGATTCTAATAAATGCGGCAACCAACATACACTCAACGTTTCATCTGGCAATACCATTAATGCCAATCCGCCGCGATAAGTCACTGTTAAATAAACAATAGGTTGTTGAATTAAACGACTTAAACATTTAATATCAAGGCTATTTAAATGAAAAGGTAAAAATTCAGGCAAACGTTTCTTAATTTCCGTCATTAATTCAGACAATTGCTGTCGAGCGGTATTGAGCGAATAATCTAAACGTTGAAAACTGTGATTATTCGTGCGATCTAAACGGCGTGATTCTTGTTCTAATAAAGCAATGCGATTGCGTAACGCATTTAATGCCTGTTGATCGGTTTGATTTAATTCTGCTAATTGACGTTGTTGAGATTGTAAAGATTGATTAAATAAACGTTGTTCTGACTGCTCTAAAATCTCCAATGCCGTATCCAATTCTCCCATTTGCGCTAAGGCATAAGCCGCGCCCGCAGCAGGACGCATATTGGCCGCTAATAAAAAAGGCAATCCAGTCGGATTTAACGCGCTTTGTTCTAATTGTAAAGTCGCCATTAATCCTGCTTGATAGGCTAACCAAGCAGATGTCCATGCGTTTTGACAAAAATAAATATAAGCTAAATTATTTTGACTGATTTGATATTCAAAAGGTGTTCGCGTTAATGAATAAATCTCAAGAGCTTGTTTTAAACACTGCTCTGCTTTTTCTAATAAGCCAGAATTATCCGTTTGATAATGGCTTAATTCGGCATAAGCTAAACCTAAATTATTTAAAGTATCAGCGCAATTAATAGGCGTATCTTCGGGGTTAGAAAGGGAGAGAATTTGTTGAAAATAATTAATCGCTGCCATTAAATTAGCATCACATTGTCCTTCTTTACGCCGCATATAAGCTGTGCCTAAACGATAGCGTAATAAACACCAATCTTGTGGATGATTTTCATATTGAAAAATGGTTAATGCCCCCTGATAACAACGAATGGCCTGCTCCATATTATCCACCGCACGCCCACGCAAACGCATGAAATAAGCATCGCCTAAATGAGACATGGTTTCTGCCCACATTTCTGGCACTGAATTGCGATTGCGCACGGTTAATACTTGTTGATACAAACTAATCGCTTGTTCAATATTCGAGGTGCGCGATAATTTAACGCGCCATAAATAAGCCGTGGCTAAATTATCTAATGTTTCCGCCCATGCTTGGGGACTGCGCAAACGTGGCCGCACGTGTAATGATTTTTGTAATGATTGAATGGCCAATTCCACATAATATTCAGGATTGCAGGCTTGTTGTTGCAGATAAGTTAAGCCTAAATCATTCATCACTTGTCCCCATAATGTAGGGGAATTTTGTGGATTAACCAGCGTTAAAACTTGTTGATACGCATCAATGGCTTGCACTAAATTAGCTTGACGATCACCGACAATGCGCTGCGTCCATACTTTGGCTAAATTCATCATGCTAATCGCCCAATCCCAAGGCTGTAATTCTCGCGTGCGAACCGTTAAAGCCTGCTCTAATGCTAATTTCGCTTGTTCTAAATTCTCGCTGCGATCTCCTGTTTCTCGCTGCAATAAAACTAAACCTAAATCCGATTGCACACTGCCCCAACGAATCGTGTCTGTAATGGGATTAATATGGGTTAAGGCGCGTTGATATAATTTTATCGATTGTTCTAAATTCTCGCTGCGTTTTCCTGCTAAACGAAAAAAGAATGCTCCACCTAAACTGGCCGCCACCGTCGCAGCAATGCTGGGCGTTTCTTTTAAGGTATCTTGTAATAAATAGTTTAAACAACTCTTTAAAATATCGTCGAACTGTTCATAATCGGTTTCAATAATTGCCCGTTGATCCAATTGTTTTAACAAATGATAGGCATTGGCTAAATCGCTTAATGTGGTGGCATGTTCAATGGGAAAACGGTCTAAAGATTGGTAATGTAAGGCTTGTAAATAATAGTGAATGGCCGCTTGTAAATTTTGTCGCCGCTCGCCTTGAATGCGCTCGACATAAACATGGGCTAAATTACTAGAAACAGAAGCATATTCCACCATCATATCCTGCGTTAATAACACAGGTAAAATATCTTGATATAAATGAATCGCTTGTTCTTGTGATTGATCGCGCTGACTGGACGTATCGACACTCACCGCATTGGCAGAGTACATTTGCAACACCGCCCAAATGCGCGGACTATTGGCTTGATTCACCATCGATAAACCGCGTTGCGCTAAAGCCAATTTTTCCGTGCGATCTAAGGGCGTTAATGAATGGGTTAATGTGCTGAGAATGGCATTTAATTCTGGCGGTAAATTAGGCTGGGCAAATGCCGCTTCTACACCCTCTTGACGACAACGTTGTAATAATCGTTGGGCTTCTCGGAAACGTTGCAATCTGACCGAATCATTTTGTCGTTGCACCAATAATGTTGTCATTAATTCTTCCACACTTTCATCTAAAAGTTGTGGATATTGTTCAATTAATTCCCGTGCCTCGCTCCATGTGTCGGCATGAATTAATTGTTCAATGAGATGACTTAAAGAAAGATTCATAATTTTTTATCAAAAACAACTCAGGCAATTTTTTAATCATAGGAGAAATGGACAAAGACGATGTCGATTGGCGATTACGATCATACCATATCGCGCCTCTGATTGGGTTTATGATACGGTATGACTACTGGTGAATCAATCTCAATTAAATTGAATCAAAAACATATCCCCATACGGTAGCAATTATAATTCAATCGCCATGCCATCAAAAGCAACTTCAATTCCTTGTTGGGTTAATTCGGCGCGTTCGGGGGAATTTTCATTTAAAATCGGATTGGTATTATTGATATGAATCAAAATTTTACGCGGCTTTGTTAATGTGTTTAAAAAGGCGATCATGCCGTCTGCTCCTGATTGCGGCAGATGGCCTAATGCACGAGCGGGTTTATCGCTCACGCCCACTTGCTGCATTTCGTCTTCGCTCCAAAACGTGCCATCGACCAGTAAGCAGTCCGTTTGCGCCATAATCGGTGGTAAATGGGCTTCAATTTCGCCTAAACCAGGGGCATAAAAGGCACTTTTGCCCGTGTGAATATCTTGGATCAGCAGACCGATATTGTCGCCGGGGTGCGGCTGTTCTCGGTGGGGAGAATAGGGTGGGGCTTTGCTGCGCAAGGGAAAAGCTGTTAATGTTATACCATTTATTTCTTTGATAGTAAAAGGTTTTTGGTCTAAAGCAATCGTGTGATATTGTAAACCTCCATTCCAATGGCGCAATAAGGTAAATAATGGAAATCCGCTGGACAGGTCTTGATGCACCATTTCTGTGCAGTAAACAGGCAGCGGACAGCCTTCGCGTAGCATGAGCAAACCTGTTGTATGATCAATTTGGCTGTCAATAAGTAAAACAGCACGAATTGCCGTGTCGCGTACATTTTGCGCTGGTTGTAGCGCGGAAAATGCGGCTAATTGGCTTAATAAATCAGGTGAAGCATTGATCAGTAACCAATCCACGCCATCGCCACTGATGGCGATAGAGGATTGGGTGCGTCGAGTGGCTTGAATCGTGCCTTGACGCAAGCCATGACAATTGGCGCAATTACAATTCCATTGCGGAAAACCACCACCCGCCGATGAACCTAAAATATGAATATACATAATGTATTATTTTCCTGTGTGTGGCAACATGACTTGCGTGGCCTGATACACGTCTAACATACGACGAATTTCTATTTTTTTCTCATGGGGCATGGGTTCAAATTTATTCATCATACGCAAACGCATATCGCCCGATGCTTTATGTAATAGGTGATCTAAAGCGGCGATCCATACGAAATGGTCGTCAGGTGGATTTTGTAGAATTATTAAGGCTTCGGTGTCGGTTTTGAATTCCATTGTCTCTCCTCCTCCTGATAAAAAAAGCGTGCTTGTTAATTATCGCGCCATAAGGGGGGAATGGCAATGATCAAGAATGATGTTGGAGGATTTGATGGGAAGGTTGTTTTATGGGGATTTTAGGGGGTAAATAGCCAGATTAATTTTTGTTTTAAATCATCAAAATAATGATGAGCGAAATGATAAGGAGCTTGAGGATAAGCAATTTTATAGATGCTGTGTAAGATGGCTTTGTGATTTTCTTTTGATTCAAAATGGGAACATTTTAAAAAATCTTCTATGCAGCATTTGCGATCATCGGGTATTGTGGCGAGAATGAGAGATTCTAAATAGCCTTCTTTAGTTTCTGGGTCGCACATGATATAAATCTGACTTAAATTTTCTATAGCCAGTTGCTGAATGATTGCTCTTATTGTTTTTAAAGTATTATCATAACCTCCATATATTGCATCGTTTTTATTGGAATCTGCATCAAGAATAAAAAGCACTTTTTCTACAAGACCAATTTCTATGCTTTCTTTGAAAGAGCGATATTCAGGGCAATTTACCTTATAGAAGTTGCTTTTACTTCTCATCCCGTAGAAATTTACTTTTTTTTCATCAAATCCCAAATGTTGAATTAACATCACTATTAATTCATTATCATGTGTTTTTTTCTCATTACCTTCGTGAAGAATAGCAAGTTTATTCATAAGCGAATCTCATGTTCTTGCTTGATACTAAAAGCAAGCATTTCATTATCTAATGTAAATGCTTTTAATTGTTTATTTTTATCTCTTACTAAGGAAATATAATTAATTTCCTGCTCTTGCATTTCTAAAGCAACACGATTAAAAGACTCTACTATTTCTTTAGAATGTGTGGTTATAAAAACTTGACAATTTACCTGTTTTGATAAGGTAAAAATAATATGCCATAAACGATCATGGTGAGAATAATGAATACCGTTTTCTATTTCGTCAAGAAATAAGTAACTATTTTCAGCCGCGTATAAATAGCAAATGATACCAAGATAAGACAATAAACCATCTCCAACGTCTTCAATATCTTGATAACTGCCATTTACCTTGCAACGTAATTTATCTCCAATCACTTTAAAAACTTCTATTGAATTATCAAACTCATGAATAAAGCGATTTAATTCATCTTCTTTGTCTTTTTCTTGCAGTTTATAAAAGGCTTCCAGCAAATTTTGTTTGTCGTAAAATCCCATTTTGATAAATTTGATAGGGTTATTATAAATAAGCGATGCTGATCCAGCTAAATTGAGAAAAAGTTCTTCTTTAACAATTTGTGGTAAAGATTCTTTTTGTTGTTTACCCATTAATTTGAATTGATAGCTTCTATCAATTAAACCTGTTCCTGCAAAAGATAAATCAAAATTTATCTCTTTGAGATTAGAAGATAAATGAAACGGGACAATTTTGTTTAAAATATTCGTGCTTATTGATAAGTTTCTTTTATGCAAAACAGAAAAAATGGCTGCTGCAAATTGTTGTATGCCACCAAAAGAACTCACATGAAGATAACAGGCTTCCAAAAAAGCGGTTTTGCCAATATTATTTTTACCGCTGATTAAATTAACTCGTTTTAAGTGATTGGCTTCAAAATTTTCAAAGCATTTAAACGCTTTTATTTGAATTTCTGTTAAAAAATGTTCAGTCATGATTCTCTTTGTGATCCACTCTTAACGAACTCTTAAATCTATAGCATAAAAAACCTGACAAATTTTTAAATATGTCAGGTTTTATTTTGGGTTAAATCAAGACGAATTAATCCCGTTCCCGTCGCAAATCTAAGGTATAAGGGTATTCTCGATTAGGCTCTTCGGGGGGTAAATCCATCGGGCCGATGCCGTGACCTTGTGGATAAAAGCCTGATAAACCTTGAAACCAAGCCGGAGCTTTGACCGGTCCCGGTGTGTGGCCAAAGGCTTGAAAACGGGTAATGCGTCGAGATTCCGCAGCGTAGGCATTGACGGGAAAATCATCATAACTGCGTCCGCCGGGGTGTGAAACGTGATAAGTACACCCCCCAATGGCGCGCCCTGTCCATGAATCGATAATGTCGAAGACTAAAGGAACATGCACGGGAATCGTAGGATGTAATGCAGATGGTGGCTGCCACGCTCGATAACGTACGCCACAAATGTATTCATCTTTGCGACCAGTATTATGCAAAGGAATCCGTCGCCCGTTGCACGCGATGACATAACGGCTGTCGGTTAAACCCGTCACTTTGACCTGTAAACGTTCTACAGAAGAATCCACATAACGTGCCGTGCCGCCGCCCGTCGCTTCCTCTCCTAAAACATGCCACGGTTCAATTGCCATACGCAATTCTAAATTGATATTACCCACCTGCACACTGCCGTAATGCGGAAAACGGAATTCAAAAAATGGGTCTAACCAATCCAATTGGAATTCGTAACCTTCGCGCTGCAAATCGCTAATGACATCTTTAATGTCTTCGCGCACGTAATGCGGCAACATAAAGCGATCATGTAGCTCAGTTCCCCAACGCACCAAAGGCAAGGCATACGGTTTTTTCCAAAACCGCATCAATAAGGTGCGCAATAACAGCATTTGCATCAAGCTCATACGCGCATGAGGTGGCATTTCAAACGCCCGCATTTCTAACAAACCCAAGCGACCTGTGGCACTGTCTGGAGAATACAATTTATCGATACAGAACTCCGCACGATGTGTATTTCCCGTCAAATCCACCAACAAATGCCGTAACAGCCGATCCACCAACCACGGCGCAGCCACTTCACCGCTAGGCATCCGTTGAAAAGCAATTTCTAATTCGTACAAACTTTCATTACGCGCCTCATCGACCCGTGGAGCTTGACTGGTTGGGCCAATAAACAAGCCAGAGAACAAGTAAGACAAGCTAGGGTGATGCTGCCAATAAGTAATCATACTACGCAACAGATCGGGGCGGCGTAACATAGGACTTTCGGCCGGTGTTGCTCCGCCCAAAGTGACATGATTACCGCCGCCTGTTCCGGTATGTCGTCCGTCCTGCATAAACTTTTCTGTTCCCAAACGGCTGTAATGCGCTTCTTCGTATAAAGTAAACGTATTATTCACCAATTCGTCCCAACTGTGCGCGGGGTGAATGTTGACTTCAATCACACCGGGATCAGGAGTCACTAACAAACGTTGCATTCGCGGATCAATCGGTGGCTCGTAACCTTCTAAAAATAAAGGCATTTTTAAATCAGCGGCCGTTGCTTCAATACTCGATACCAAATCTAAATAATGTTCTAAATGCGTCAACGGGGGCAAAAAGACGTGTAAAAAACCCTCTCGCGCTTGTACACATAAGGCCGTGTGCGGCACATCGGTGTAAAAAGTTTCTTCTCGCGTGATTTTCTCCGTTTTAATAAAACGATCATCGTCAGCCATTTCGGTCTGTTCATGAATACTATGCGCGGTGGGAGGCGATTCGTAATATTGTGCAAAACGTTGTGCGACTTCTCCGTGAATATCTTGCAACGGTTGTAATTCTTCAAATAAACTGCGCTCAACTTGAATTTCCCGTTTATCCACATCGACCCAAGGCAATGATTCTAAAGGTAAACGTAAACCCATAGGCGAATCGCCCGGTACTAGATACAACTGTTCACGTCGTAATCGCCACGGCGCACTGTGCCATTGGCCGCCGCCTGTCATGTTATACTGCCAACGTAGCGGTAACACATAGCCTACGGGATTGTCTAAACCATAACTGAGTACTCGTGCCAAACGTTTACGCTCTAAATCGTCTTTCAAATTAGCGCGTTTGGGATCGAGATTGACGGGCGTTTGCCCTTCTTTCCACAAATAATACAGATTATCTTCGTAAGCAGGAATGCAGTAATCGCCTTTTAAACCCAAACGTTGCGCCAAGCGAGTCACAAACCGCTGGGCATCCGTGGCATCAAATTGCGTAGGACGGCTGTCGTCGGCGAGCCAGCGATCATCACGCCACACCGCTACCCCATCTTTACGCCAAAAACAACCCAACGCCCAACGCGGAATCGGTTCACCGGGATACCATTTGCCTTGTCCATAATGTAACGAAGCCCCTGGCCCAAAACGTTTTCGCAATCTTTTCAATAAATTAGCGGCAAGCGTGCGTTTAGTCGGCCCCAGTGCTGCGGTATTCCATTCTGCGCCGTCCATATTGTCAATCGACACAAAAGTGGGTTCACCGCCCATGGTTAAACGCACCCCGTTGGCGATCAATTCGGCATCGACTTTATGGCCTAAGGCATTGATAGCCTGCCATTGTTCTTCAGAATAAGGCTTGGTGACGCGAGGGTCTTCGTGAATACGCGTAACTTCATTGTGAAAATAAAATTCTGTTTTACACTCATCAATCGCGCCCGTAATCGGAGCCGCACTAGACGGATTTGGCGTACAAGCCAATGGAATATGTCCTTCGCCCGCAAATAAGCCCGATGTGGGGTCTAAACCGATCCAGCCCGCACCGGGAACGTACACTTCAGTCCAAGCGTGTAAATCAGTAAAATCTTGTTCCGGCCCCGAAGGACCGTCTAATGACTTCACATCCGCAGTCAATTGCACCAAATAACCCGACACAAACCGCGCCGCTAAACCCAAATGCCGTAAAATTTGCACCAATAACCACGCCGAATCCCGACAAGAACCTTTTGCCCGCGTCAACGTTTCCTCACCCGTTTGCACGCCCGGCTCCATACGAATACCATAAGCAATATCTTGTTGTAAACGTTGGTTAATCGCCACTAAAAAATCAACCGTGCGCTGTTTTTTCCGATCCACGCCGGCCACCCAAGCCATTAAACGCTCGCCTCGTTCAGTGATTTCTAAATAAGGCGTTAATTCTTTGGCTAATGTTTCCTCATAAGTAAAAGGATAATTTTCCGCATAATCTTCTAAAAAGAAATCAAAAGGATTAATCACCACCATATCGGCAATTAAATCGACTTCAACAGAAAATTCTTTGGTTTTTTCAGGGAAAACAATGCGGGCAAGAAAATTACCGAAAGGGTCTTGAAACCAATTAATAAAATGTTTTTCAGGCTTAATTTTTAAAGAATAAGCCAAAATAGGCGTGCGACTATGCACAGCAGGCCGCAATCGAACCACGTGAGGTGACATGGAAATTAAACGGTCATAAGAATAGCGGGTGTAATGATTCAGTGCAACTTTAATGGCCATAGCAAAGTCAATCCGTTGAGTGAAAGAATGAAGTGGGATAATGAGGCATTGAATTAAGCTAACTTAACCATGCAATCACCAACAAAATAGCCCCAATGAGACCCAATAAAGTTCCCAATGCGGGTAAATTCCAAACTAAGCGCGTTTCTAAGGCTAAAATAATGCTGGCACAGATTAATAACGCACTGCCAATGGTGGCTAAAGTAGCGCGTTCATGTTGTTGTTTTAAATCGCGGCGTAAATGCTGCATTTCTTGTCGTAATTGTTTTAATTGATGCTGTTGTTGCTGACGTTCGGATAAAGCCTCATGGACTAACATCGGTAATTCGGGTAATTTCTCTGCCCAAATCGGCAATTGCTGCTCTATATTGCGCATAAAGGCACGCAGCCCGATCCGTTCATCCATCCAACGCTCTAAATAAGGTTTAGCGGTCTGCCACAAATCTAAATCAGGATATAATTGCCGTCCTAAGCCTTCGATATTCAACAAAGTTTTTTGTAATAAGACCAATTGCGGTTGAATTTCCATATTAAAACGGCGTGCCGTTTGAAATAAACGCAACAAGACTAAACCGAAAGAAATTTCTTTTAATGGCCGATCAAACATCGGCTCACACACACTGCGAATGGCCGCTTCAAATTCTTCTACTCGCGTCCCTGCGGGGACCCATTCGGAGCGTAAATGTAACTCTGCCACTCGTCGATAATCGCGTTGGAAAAAAGCCAGAAAATTAGCCGCTAAATAATGCTGATCTTCATCACTTAATGTTCCCATAATGCCAAAGTCAACCGCAATATAAGAAGGATAATTCGGATCACGAATATCGACGAAAATATTGCCGGGGTGCATATCCGCATGGAAAAAATTATCACGAAACACTTGGGTAAAGAAAATTTCCACGCCAATTTCTGCTAAATATTTAAAATTAACACCCGCTTCACGCATGGTTTTAAAATCACTGATTGGAATGCCATAAATTCGCTCCATCATTAAGACATGCGCTTGGGTATAATGCCATTCAATTTCAGGAATATAAAGCTGCTTAGAATGTTGAAAATTACGACGCAATAAAGTGCAGTTAGACGCTTCGCGCAGTAAATCCAATTCATCCATTAAATTCTTTTCAAATTCGCGCACCACTTCTAAAGTACGCAAACGTTTACCGTCTGACCAATAGCGATTAATTAATTCAGCAATTAAATAAAGCAATTCAATATCGCGTTTAATTTGTCGCGCAATATTCGGGCGCAATACTTTAATCACCACCGCACGCCCATCGTGCAACCGCGCCGCATGAACCTGCGCAATCGATGCCGAAGCAATAGGATTTGTGTCAAATTCGGCAAATAATTCGTTTAAATCTTTGCCGTAGGCTTGTTCGACGATTTGCCGCGCTTCTTGCCCACAAAACGGCTTAACATGATCCTGTAATTTAGCCAATTCTAAAGCAATATCATCCGGCAATAAATCGCGGCGCGTCGATAAAATTTGGCCGAATTTAATAAAAATCGGCCCCAAATCTTCCAAACTTAAACGCAATCTCGCTCCGCGGGATAAATGCGGATCACGCAGCCAATAACCGGGAGTGAGATAAAGCAATAATTTAACCGCACGCAGTCGTTCGCTGCTTAACAATAATTCGTCTAAACCATAACGAATCACAACACGATAAATGGTTAATAATCGCCACAATCGACGGAACAATAACATAAACTTTATTTTTTCATTAAGGTATAAGATAAATGATGAATTCGCCGTTCTAAACGAGCGACATCATCACGCAATAAATCGACATCTTCAAAAAAAGCCAACATTTCCGCATCAGCGGGCAGAGTTTTTGTTTCTTCTTGTAACAGATCGGCAATGGCACGTTCGCCCTCTTGCCAACGTGCTTGCTGGTAACGGGCGAGTTCACGCCACAAATAACCCAGTCTCCGCGCTACAGTATCACCAAACCACTGCGCACAGAATTCTTCCCCATCAAAATCTAATTGTTTGAAAATTAACATTAATTTTTGTAAAGCCGCGACATTTCCTTCTATATATAAATCGGTTTCTCGACCAATGGGAATGTCTTTTTGCTGGGCATAGTGTAATAGCGTAAAAGGCGCGGAGCGCAATTTTGTATCCACTTCCCGTTCACAATGTAAACTTAGTTGTAACTCGTTATTGTCTACCGACAAATAAAGGGTTTGAAATAAGCCCGTCAATTCAATGGCAAAAACGTGTCCATTTAAGGCCGCCAGCGTATTTTTTTTGGCCGAATGCGCGGCAATGGCGCGGTTTAATTGCTGTTCTATGGGTTTTAACAATAAGGTGAGCGGAATGGATAACACGATGAATCCTATAGAATTCTGGTTTTTCTACCGCGCTTATCACCGATAAGAAGCGGTAGAATGTAACAAGTTGAGGTCTAATAAACTGAGATCAGGTCACAGGGTATTATGCCAATCCCAAACGCTCTAAATATTTTTCGGCATCCAACGCCGCCATACAACCTGTTCCCGCCGAAGTCACCGCTTGACGATACACTTGATCCGCCACATCGCCTGCGGCAAAAACGCCTTCGATACTGGTGGCAGTGGCGTTACTTTGTATGCCACTTTTCACGGTAATGTAACCATTAGTCATCTCTAATTGATCGACAAATAAGTCTGTATTCGGTTTGTGACCAATGGCGATAAACACCCCGTGAACACTGATTTCTTGCGTGGCTTCACTGTTGACATGGCGTAAACGTAAACCCGTCACGCCGCTTTTATCGCCTAAAACTTCATCTAACACATGATCCCAAACAATAGTCACTTTGCCTTCGGCTTGTTTTTCCAACAACTGATTGGCCAGAATTTTCTCACAACGGAATTTATCCCGACGATGCACGACCGTGACATGCGCGGCAATATTACTTAAATATAAGGCTTCCTCTACTGCTGTATTTCCACCGCCGATAACCGCAACTTTTTGATTGCGATAGAAAAAGCCGTCGCAAGTGGCACAAGCGGATACGCCTTTGCCTTTAAATGCCGTCTCTGAAGGCAGTCCTAAATAACGCGCCGTCGCCCCCGTAGCAATGATCAAGGCATCACAGGTGTAAGTGCCTGTGTCCCCGGTCAGTTGAAAAGGACGTTGTTGCAAATTGACCTTATTAATGTGATCAAGCACAATTTTAGTCTCGAATCGTTCGGCATGTTGGCGAAAACGTTCCATTAATTCAGGCCCTTGCACGCCTGCATGATCCGCTGGCCAATTATCGACTTCGGTGGTGGTGGTCAATTGGCCGCCTTGTTCTAAACCCGTAATTAATACAGGATTTAAATTGGCACGCGCCGCATAAATCGCCGCAGTATAACCCGCAGGCCCCGATCCTAAAATGAGCAGACGACAATGTTGATTTTCAGCCATTCAATAAACTCCCTAATGATTTCAGTTCTACACTTTTTTTGCCCTTCATATTAACATTTTTCCACGTTTTCTGCCTCTTGAAAAAGCACAGAACGCAATAAAATTGAATTACTTTTAGTTCGCATTGACACCGCAGTGATGCCCCGTTAATTTTAGCTTAATCACATTTTATAAATGACTTTATTTTGCTATATTACACCCATAAAACCATTAGATAAACTGTTCTTAAAAAGAAGCTAAAAAGAGAATAATAACATGACGATAAAATTAGAATTACTGCGCCATTTACCCAAAACGAATAAAAAAAATAATCCTCCCTTGTTATTTATTCATGGGGCATTTTCTGGGGCGTGGTGTTGGGAAGAGTATTTTTTGCCTTATTGTGCTGCACAGGGTTATCCGGCTTATGCGGTGAGTTTACGCGGGCATGGCCGCAGTGAAGGCACGTTGTGGTCGGCGAGTTTAGCGGATTATGTCGAAGATGTTGTTTCTACCATCGCACAATTGGGACAATTACCTGTTTTAATTGGGCATTCTATGGGCGGAATGGTGGTACAGAAATATTTACAACAATATCCCGCATTAGCCGCTGTATTAATGAATTCAGTACCACCAACCGGATTAAGTTGTTCTCTGTTTTATATGGCAGGGCGAGAGCCGTTGTTATTGCAGCAATTAGCCTTGATGCAATGGGTCAGTCCTTTATTCGCCACACAGGATACGATGCGACGGGCTTTATTTTCTGAGGATATGCCGCGTGAAAAATTAGATCATTATTTTTCCCATTTACAAGGTGAATCAGTGCGCATTCAATGGGATTTAATGGGTTTAGATTTGCCGATGCGTTGGCCGCGGCCGCGGTTAAATATGCTGGTTTTAGGCGCGGAGAAAGATGCTTTTTTTCCGCCGTCGGTGATGCGTTTTATTGCCCGCACTTATCATGCGGATTGTCACATTTTCGATAATATGGCTCATGCCATGATGTTAGAAAATCGTTGGCAAGTGGCCGCAGATGCACTTTTGGCGTGGTTGGAGAAAAAATGAAAATAGAGACACACGCGCTGTGTGTCTCTATTTTTTTAGGTTATATCAGATTAGATAAAACCGCGCTTATTCGCCCGTTGACCAGCCGAATTTTTCCACTGTGCGGAAAATGTCTGTGTCACTGACAATACCAATAGGCACGCCGTCTTTTTCTACCACTAAACGACGAATATTCCGCTCTTTCATCACGGTGACGCATTCGTGTAAGGATAAATCTACGGGAACTGTGGCCAATGGCTTGCTGGCGATTTGATTGACTTTGACGCTAGATGGCGAACGGTTGGCGTGAATGAGTTTAATCAACACGTCTTTTTGCGTCATGATTGACCAATCGCCTTTTTCGTCGGGTTGCACCAATACGCTACTGATGCGGTTGTTGCGCATGACGTGCATGGCTTGTTCTACGGTGACATCGGGACGAACCGTGACTAAACTTAATGCCATGATTTCGCCTACGGTGTGTGGCGTGCGACCGGTTTCAATCATCTGCTCTACAGGACTTTGTACGCGTAAGGCTTCGCGTTCGCGGCGTTCGGTTTCGATGGCTTTTTCGCGTTCGCGGCGGATGGCTTCGGCATCATCTAAGCCTTCGATTTGTTTGATCAAGGCATCGGCAAAACCGCTGGTGGATACTTCTGTTGCACCCTCCATTTGGCGCGCAAAATCGTAAGTGACCACTTTACGTTGTACCACTTTGGGATAAGCCGCGCTGATCAAATCGGCCGCTTCTTTCCACCCAATGTACTCAAGCATATTGACACCGCTGAACAGTAACGATCCCGGATTCACTTTATCTTGATTGGCGTATTTGGGTGCGGTGCCGTGGGTGGCTTCAAATACGGCGACGTGATCGCCAATATTCGCGCCGGGGGCAATGCCGACTCCGCCGACTTCTGCCGCAATCGCATCTGACAAATAGTCACCATTCAAGTTCATGGTGGCTAATACGTCAAATTCGTTGGGACGCAACAGCATGAGTTGGAAAATAATGTCGGCAATACGGTCTTTAATGACAATTTTACCTTCGGGTTGTTTGCCGCCGTATTTGCTGTACAATTCTTCTTCGGTGATGGTGTAGTCACCGAACTCTTCCCGCGCCACTTCATAGCCCCAATTACGAAATGCCCCTTCGGTGAATTTCATAATGTTGCCTTTGTGAACTAAGGTGACACTTTCGCGTTTATTATCAATGGCGAATTGGATCGCTTTGCGCACCAATCGTTTGGTGCAAAACGGGCTAATGGGTTTAACGCCTAAGCCGCTGTCATCAAAGAAACGGGCTTTTAATTCTTCGCGCAAAAATTTTTCTAATTTGCGCATTTCTGGAGAACCCGATTGGTATTCAATACCGGCATAAACGTCTTCGGTATTTTCACGGAAAATGACCACGTCAATTAAATGCGGTTCGCGTAAGGGAGAAGGTACGCCTTCGTAGTAACGCACAGGACGCACGCAAGCATACAAGTCTAATTCTTGACGTAAGGCCACGTTAAGCGAGCGAAAGCCACCGCCGACGGGGGTGGTTAAGGGGCCTTTGATCGACACTAAAACGTCTTTCATGGCTTCGAGGGTTTCGCTGGGGAAATAGTTGCCGTCGTATTTTTCGGCGGCTTTTTCTCCCATAAACAATTCTACCCAATGGATTTTGCGTTTGCCGCCGTAGGCTTGTTTGACGGCGGCATCCCACACGCGCAAACAAGCGCGAGTAATGTCAGGCCCAATGCCGTCTCCTTCGACATAACCTAAGATGGGATCGTCAGGGACGATCATTTGGCCGTCTTTGACGGTGATTTTTTGGCCAGTGGTGGGATATTTGATGTGCGAATCTGGCATAAATCCTCCAGTGAGAGTTGAACGGGTTTTTGTTTGAATTCCGTTGAGTTACAATAAGTTAATCTATTGAACAGGCTCAGGGTTAAACGGATGTGGTTATCCGGTTGCCGTTTTTCTAGTCTGTGCGGCTGTCTATTGTACTGTGAAATGCCGATGTCGTGCAGATCAGTAGGGTAAATTTTATGAGCGGTTTTTAATAATCACTTGTTTTTTAAAGAAAATTAAATTTATTATTAGAATAACTTTAATTTATCCCCGTCATCCACAGCACTCTATCCCGCCCCTTGACCAAAGAAAATTAAACCAGTCGCACTTGCTTTTACGATAAGCTATAGAGAAAATAGATCGCTCAAGGTTTTTATGTGGTTAATTTGGGTTTAAATTGAATCGTTTAATACCTTACTTTTAAGGAAAAAATAGGAAAAAATTATGTGTGGAATTATTGGTGCAGTGGCTGAACGAGATGTGGTGCCGATTTTATTAGAAGGTTTAAAGCGTTTGGAATATCGGGGTTATGATTCTGTGGGCGTGGCAATTATTGATCAAGCTTTACAAGGATTACGACGCGAACGAGTGGCGGGTAAAGTGCGGCAATTAGAACAAGTGTTAAAGCAACATTCCATGTATTCACCTATTGGCATTGCGCATACTCGTTGGTCCACGCATGGTAAACCCTCAGAAGTTAATGCCCATCCCCATTTTGCTAAAGATAAAGTCGCTGTGGTGCATAACGGAATTATTGAAAATCACCAGATATTGCGTCAAGCATTACAGCAAAAAGGGCATATTTTTCAATCTGAAACCGATACGGAAGTGATTGCACATTTAATTCATGATAATTGGTTAGAAATGGGCGATTTAACAGCCGCGATTCATCATAGTTTAAAAATGTTACAAGGCAGTTATTCCGTAGCGATTTTAAGCCCATTGATACCGGGAACTTTATTTGCGGCGCGGCGTGGCAGTCCTTTGGTAATTGGGGTGGGCGTGGGGGAACATTTTATTGCCTCTGATGTGGCCGCTTTAGTGTCGGTGACGCAACAAGTGATTTTCTTAGAAGAAGGCGACATTGCGCATATTCAACGCGATAGTTTTATTATTTACGATTTTCGCGGACAAAAAGTAGAACGTGAATTGCATTTAAGCCATGTCCAAGCCGACGCGGTGGAACGCGGACATTTTCGCCATTACATGCAAAAAGAAATTTTTGAACAAGCCCATGCCTTGCGAGAAACTTTGGCCGGACGGGTTTATAACGGACGAGTATTAGAAGGGATATTTGGAGCTTCGGAAGCGCGATTATTTGCCGAAATTTACGCGGTGCAAATTATTGCCTGTGGCACCAGTTATCATGCGGGATTAATTGCGTCACATTGGATTGAAACTTTGGCCAAATTACCGTGTTCGGTTGAAGTAGCCAGTGAATTTCGTTATCGTCAACCTTTAGCCAATCCTAATGCGTTAGTGGTCGCTATTTCTCAATCGGGAGAAACCGCAGATACTTTAGCCGCATTGCAAGAAGCCAAACGTTTGGGATTTGGCCCGAGTTTAGCGATTTGTAATGTGCCAGAAAGCTCTTTAGTACGCACTGCGGATATGTGTTTTATGACCAGAGCGGGTATTGAAATTGGCGTGGCCTCGACTAAAGCCTTTACCACACAATTACTTGCATTATTATTATTAACCGTGGTTTTAGGCAAACATAATGGCACTATTTCAGAATCCGATATGGAAGGCGATATTGTCCACAGTTTAGAACAATTGCCCCATGCAGTGGATATGCTATTGAGAAAAGTGCAGCAGCCAATTAAAAACTTAGCAGAACGGTTTGCGGATAAATATCACGCGCTGTTTTTAGGGCGTGGCATTCACTACCCGGTGGCGAAAGAAGGCGCGTTAAAATTAAAAGAAATTTCTTACATTCATGCCGAAGCCTACCCCGCAGGGGAATTAAAACATGGCCCTTTGGCCTTAGTTGATGCCAATATGCCTGTGATTGCGGTTGCGCCTAATGATGCATTGCAAGAAAAGTTAAAGTCTAATTTAGAAGAAGTTCATGCGCGAGGCGGACAATTATTTATTTTTGCCAATCACCGCGCCATTATGCAGGCTTCGGATTATATTACCGTAGTGGAATTAGGAGAAATTGATGAATTAATTTCTCCCATTTTATACACCATTCCATTGCAATTACTGGCTTATCATGTGGCTTTAATTAAAGGCACGGATGTGGATCAACCGCGTAATTTGGCCAAATCGGTGACGGTGGAGTAAGAACAGTAATCAACAGGCAATAATGGCTCATGTCGATTGAATGGCTGATAAAAAATAGGGCTACAAAAATGGTGGGATTATTTTGTTGCCCGATTAATAATGATTGTGATAAAGTCCGCTGGTTGGTATAGAGAAAGTTGTATAACTTTACACTGTCTAGGCTTTGTTGACATTTCATTTTAAGTGCAAACTTAACTTGATTTAAATAGCACGGTATCAATTATGCGTATAATTCATAACTTGCTGAAAATAAAACTTATCTGTAGATAGTGTCAACAAAGCCTAGTACGACTGTGGAAAACAAACCACCCACTAGAGACTAAAGGAGCTTAGTAATGCAGTCAGCAAATGTTGAAAATACAGCCAATATGGAAGTCGCTGCGCTTATTGATATAAATAATCAAGTCTTTATTGATGCCAATAAGGCACGTTTGGCTGATCTCAGCCAATATTCCACTGAAGCCTTAGAATGGTTAATGATGGAACATTATCAATTTTCGTTCGCTAATGTCCAGTTTCTGACTGATGCAGCAAAAAAAGCGGCTGGCTTTGATACCGACGCAGTCAACAAGGAGTTACTGCGTAATTGTGCTGAAGAAAGTGGTCATGCGGTCATGTATCGCGCCGCGCTGAAAAAAGTCGGATGTGATGTGGGACAGCGTGTAGAATTTGTGCCGACGACAAAATTCTTAGCGACCATTGATGAACTGTCGAATGGTGAGCCTTCTTCTGTGTTGGGTGCGATGTTTGCGACCGAAACAGCGGCTATTTTTGAACATGAAGTGTTTCGTGATATACCAATTTTTTCAGAGTCGTATAATAATACTTTTTAAATAGGAGAGAATAATGAACAAGAGATATGAAGATTTAGAAGAGTTAATGTCAACAGGTGAGGCGAGAGAAGTGAAGCGAGCGATGGCAGTAAGAATGTCTTTGCTTGGTTTTGTGCGTGCGGAAGCGGCTTTAGCGTGTTGTGTCAGTGTGCAATTTGTGGATAAATGGAAAGCCATTTATTTAGCGTCAGGGGTGGAAGGATTAAAGTTAGCGTATAAAGGCTCACCAGGGTATTTAAAGCCGCGTGAACGAGAAGATGTGATTAATTGGATACAAGAAAAGAAGACAATAACAATAGAGGAACTAAAGAGATACTTAAAAGAGGAGTATGATGTTTTCTATTCTTCAAATACTTCTTATACTAAATTATTAGAAGAAGCGAATTTAAGTTATAAGAAGACACACAAAGAGAATTCGGCAAAAGATGAGGTAAAAGTAGAAGCTAAAAAAAAAGAGATTAAGGATTTAATAGATAAGGAGCGTGAACAGATAGAAAGTGGAGAGGTAATGTACTGGATGCAAGACGAAAGCCATCAGTTGTGGGGAGATATTTGTGGTTATGTTTGGTCGAAAAAAGGAGAAAGAACGTCAATAAAGATGAGTAATTATCGCACTTCTCAAACGTGGTATGGAGCGGTGAATATTTATACGGGAGAATTTATTTTAGATAGGGCAAAGAAAGCTGATACAAAATATACGATAGACTTTATTAACTGGCTCATTTACAGATATAAAGAAGCCCGTCATGTGATTATTTGGGATGGTGCAAGTTATCATCGTTCTGAAGGTTTAAGAACTTATTTAGAGAAATTAAATGGGGGACTTCCAGAATCAGAATGGAAAGTTCGTTTATTAAGATTTGCGCCCAATGCCCCAGAGCAAAATCCAGTCGAGGATATTTGGCTTCAAGGTAAGAATTGGGTCAGAAAGAATTTTCATCGTCTATCAAGCTTTAAAGAAGTCACTAGTATGTTTGAGACCTTTTTGTCAGGTAAAGTGTTTAAGTTTAATAAAATTAAACAGTATCTTATACCTAATATCTAGGTAGATATTAAAACTTAATTTGTTTTTATATCTCACATAATTTTGGTATATTTCTAAAGAAGTTATCAAACGCCGTGGGTGGGATGCGGCTGCCGGTAAAGATTTGGTTTGGTTTCATGATATGCACTTGAGTGGTGTGGAGCAGAGTCACCGCGAAGAGCTAGGTGTCTTTTTACGTGGCATTACACCCGCACAAGGGATTGCTGCTAAAGAAGGCAACCGTCCCAGTATTGATACACACAAAGCATTAGCCGCTGCTGACAAAGCGATTGAAACCATGAAAACATGGTGGAATCAATTATTAGATAAAGCCATTGCAGATAGCGAAACCCGCATTGTAGCCTAAGACTTGATTCAGTCCTTGAGAGTCATAAAAAAATATCGTACCCCCTCATTCCCTTATTTTCAGTGGTAGGTAACTGACGATGACAGCAGTGAATATTCTGCAATGTGTTTTACACTTTTTTCATGTACGCTAAGTCGTTGAGCGCGTCTCAATCATGTGCGCCGCTTGTTGTTGTTGGCGCGGGAGCCGCTGGTATAAGCTGTGCGTTAGCAGCGGCTTTGCGTGGTGTAGAAGTGTATTTGCTTGAAAAAACCGCTGCAATAGGTGGTACGGTAACACAAACATTGATACATACCCTGGGTGGCTTGTTTGACAGTGAAGGTGAGTTACTCCACCAAGGGCTACCGGCACAGTTGCTTGAGCGACTATTGCAAGCAAGCCCGCATACGAAAAAGCGACGCATTGGCAAAACGTGGGTATTAGATGTTGATCCTGCGCGATATGCGCAAGTGGTGACGGATTGGATGGCCGCAATAAGTCATATTAAAATACTGTGCCAAACCACGATCAGCAGTATTAATATTGAAAATCAAACAATTACCCAGCTTGTGATTCATAGCGAAGGGCAAACATTGACGTTGCAGCCCTCTGTCCTAATTGATACCAGCGGTAATGCTGAAGTTGTCCGTTTGATAAATCCTGACCTAGTGCATGACGGCATGGCTTTAGGGGGTTATATTGTGCAACTGCGTGGCATCGCCGCGGGTACTTTGGTGTTTCCCAAAGGGGTGGCTTTGTTGCATGAGCTTCGCCGTGCTGTGACACAACATGCGCTACCGCCAGAATGTGCAAGCGTTTGGTTAGACAATGGCGTTTATCCTGATGAAATTTATGTCAAATTTAATATAGTCGTCTCCAACTATCAGCAAACACACATGCAGGCGGTGGCAATGAAACTGTTGGATTATTTGCGTCATATAGATGGGTTTAGTGATGCGAGGATTCAAACGCATGGTGAATTAGGTGTGCGTGATGGCGGCCGCATTCAGGGAGAATATTGTCTTACGGAAGCCGATGTGATCGCGGGACGACAATTCGAGGATGCGGCCTGTCTGGCGTGTTGGCCGATAGAACACTGGCACCCAGAAAAAGGCATTACGCTACAATATTTGCCATCAGGACAAGCTTATACGATTCCTTTGCGCAGTTTAAAAGTGGCCGGGTTTACCAATCTGTGGGCGGTCGGTAAATGTCTGTCGGCTGAACCTCGCGCACAAGCTTCAGCACGTGTTGTGGGGACTTGTTGGGCGATGGGGGAGGCGGTTGGTCAACATTTGGCGGAGCGTTTGACATGGCACTGAATCTGGCGGAGCAATTCTTTTATAAAGCGGCAACACAACCCGATCATCCGTTGATTTTGGGACAAAACAGCGAAAATAAAACCAGTTATCAAGCGTTTCAAAATCAAATCAACACCTTAGCGCAGCAATTACAAGCCTATGGAGTCCAGGCCGGTGATAATATCGGCTTACAATATCCCAGTGGCGCGTCTTATATTGCTTATGTTTATGCGATCTGGGCTTGTGGTGCTTGTGTTACTCCTTTGCCTTTTGAACTGACGGCAGCGGAGAAACAACAAATATTTGAACATGTACACATCGCGGCGGTGATTTCTCATCCCCAAGCGTTACCCCACATCAGCGCGTATCTTGAAGGCGAAACACTGCCGCTAGAAGCTAAAACAGTGTTTGCTCAAGTCAAATCGGTTTGCCAAGCCCCGCCGGAACTGGCTGCGATTAATGCGGCGTTTATTCGTTTTACTTCAGGCACGACGGGCGACGCAAAAGGGGTTGTGTTGTCACATGAGACGATTTATACACGTATTCATGCCGCCAATACGGTGCTAAACCTTAATGCCCAAGATCGCATTTTGTGGTTGTTGTCGATGGACTACCATTTTGCAGTTTCCATTGTGGCTTATCTGACCTTTGGTGCCAGTATCATTTTGCCGCAAAATAGTTTTGGCGTGACTTTGCTAACCGCAGCGACCAATCATAAAGCAACCTGTATTTATGGTGCGCCCACCCATTATATGTTGATGGTACAAGATGACACCGGTGCTGGATTACCAGCCGAGTTACGTCTAGCGATTGTCACTACCACAGCTTTACGCGCCGAAGCCGCCGAGGCTTTTTATCAACGCTTTGGCCGAGTATTAAACGAAACCTACGGCATTATTGAATTAGGTTTGCCTGCGATTAATGTGAGTCAGTCACGAGACAAGCAAGGCTCGGTGGGTCAAGTGACACCGGGTTATGCCTTGCGTTTGGATAGGCAAGAAGAGCTTGGTTACGGGGAAATTTTGCTGAAAAGCGACAGCATGTTGGATGCGTATTATTTTCCTTGGCGTTCACGCGCCACGATTCTGGCGCAACAAGATGGTTGGTTTCGCACCGGCGATTTAGGCCGATTCGATGCGGATGGCTTCTTGTATATCGTAGGACGTAGCAAGGAGATGATCAGTGTTGGCGGGATGAAGTTTTTCCCTGAAGAAGTGGAAGCGGTCTTGGAAGCGCACCCTGCCATTGCTCAAGCCTGTGTGTTTGATGTCAAAGAACGTCAATGGGGCGAGCCAGCAGGAGCGCAATTGGTCTTAGTCGCGGGCGCAACAAAGCCCACTCATGATGAATTACGGGCGCATTGTCGTGCGGCATTAGCCAGCTATAAAATACCCGGTCAGTTTCATTACGTCACTGAATTGGCTTATACCGCGAGTGGTAAAAAAATTCGTAATCCAAATAAGTTGAAAAATCCCCCACGAGAGTAAACATGGAAATACAAGATGCACTGCGTGATTATATTATTAGAGAAAAATTTGCAGGTCAGCCACCGGCCGAGTTTGATGATGATTTTGATTTGATTGCCTCAGGCACTCTTGATTCGCTGTTTATGATGAATTTAGTCACTTATTTAGAGCAGCAACATCAAGTGCGTTTTGGCATGAATGACATGGTGCCTAAACATTTTAAATCAGTGAATGCCTTGTCAGCTTTTGCGCGTAACCAATGAAGTCTAGCAATGAATTTTACTGAGGTGACACATGGATTTCATATCTGATCAAAGCCGTAAAGAATATCCACCACGCACAGTGGTGCTGCCTACCGGTCAAGCCTTAGCATTAAATCATGATCCTCATTTTAAGGCGGTTGTCACCGAAGGTTTACGACCAGAATTAGTCGCTGATCTGGCCCGAGGTCGAATTGTCGCACTACATGCAAAAAATGCCTTTGATCCGGACTGGTGTGACCTTGTCGCTGAACGTTTTACACAGCATCCTGCGACAAAAAAAGAAGGGGTGATTCCGCCTATTTATTCATTGGGATCGCACTTATATTCTTACCCTAAAGAAGCGGGCGCAGCGGCGTATTTTAGTAACATAGAACATACCAATCAAGCGATTTCAGATGTGCTACCCAATGGTCATGACCCTATTGTGTCTTTTTTGCAAGCGGCCTGTGAATGGCATGACGCTGAATTTGAATATTTATCTTTGAACGGTACCAGTGTGCGACACGGCTCTTTTCGACTTTGGGGAGAAGGCACACCACTCAGCGAGGAAGATGCACAATGTTACTTTGCCGCGCCGCATGAAGATTATGCAGAAACCAACGCGAATAACTCCTCTCTGCCTCAAATTTATCAATCGAATAATGTGTATATACCAAAATTATGTGAGATATAAAAACAAATTAAGTTTTAATATCTACCTAGATATTAAGTATAAGATACTGTTTAATTTTATTAAACTTAAACACTTTACCTGACAAAAAGGTCTCAAACATACTAGTGACTTCTTTAAAGCTTGATAGGCGATGAAAATTCTTTCTGACCCAATTCTTACCTTGAAGCCAAATATCCTCGACTGGATTTTGCTCTGGGGCATTAGGTGCAAATCTTAATAAACGAACTTTCCATTCTGATTCTGGAAGTCCCCCATTTAATTTCTCTAAATAAGTTCTTAAACCTTCAGAACGATGATAACTTGCACCATCCCAAATAATCACATGACGGGCTTCTTTATATCTGTAAATGAGCCAGTTAATAAAGTCTATCGTATATTTTGTATCAGCTTTCTTTGCCCTATCTAAAATAAATTCTCCCGTATAAATATTCACCGCTCCATACCACGTTTGAGAAGTGCGATAATTACTCATCTTTATTGACGTTCTTTCTCCTTTTTTCGACCAAACATAACCACAAATATCTCCCCACAACTGATGGCTTTCGTCTTGCATCCAGTACATTACCTCTCCACTTTCTATCTGTTCACGCTCCTTATCTATTAAATCCTTAATCTCTTTTTTTTTAGCTTCCACTTTTACCTCATCTTTTGCCGAATTCTCTTTGTGTGTCTTCTTATAACTTAAATTCGCTTCTTCTAATAATTTAGTATAAGAAGTATTTGAAGAATAGAAAACATCATACTCCTCTTTTAAGTATCTCTTTAGTTCCTCTATTGTTATTGTCTTCTTTTCTTGTATCCAATTAATCACATCTTCTCGTTCACGCGGCTTTAAATACCCTGGTGAGCCTTTATACGCTAACTTTAATCCTTCAACCCCTGACGCTAAATAAATGGCTTTCCATTTATCCACAAATTGCACACTGACACAACACGCTAAAGCCGCTTCCGCACGCACAAAACCAAGCAAAGACATTCTTACTGCCATCGCTCGCTTCACTTCTCTCGCTTCACCTGTTGACATTAATTCTTCTAAATCTTCATATCTTTTGTTCATTATTCTCTCCTATTTGAAAAGTATTATTATACGACTCTGAAAAAATTGGTATAGCATTATTTTATGTATTGATGCGGTGCAAGGAAAAGAACCTGAAACCATTGTTTGGAATCGGCGCATGACCCTCGAAGAAATTTGTGATCCCAATAATCGGCATCCGCTTTCTTCTTATGGTTTCTCGGAGTCATTGACCAAAGACTGTGAAGCCATGTCGATTCGATTAAAAAAAGGCGATGTGGCGATTATTCCTGCGCATAATATACATGCCGTGATTGGTTTTTCTGGATTTCGGAGATGTAGTTACATGGCCTTTTTCCATTTTATAAAAGATGGCTCCAATGGCTTTTCAAAGATGATCTTCCGCACTTAAATGCTTTTTATTATAAAAACTGAACAACAACGCTCAGTCGCCGAGGCGTGCCAAGGTTCGCTATTATGCGCGTTGGCACTTGTTGGTGTCCTATTTCCTGTTTTAAATATGATGATGGAACAACACTGAATGATGACGAATACGCAATTAAAGTATTTAGAAGATACTTATGCCGATACCGACAAAGCAACGGTGTTGCGCGTGGGGCAAGATGAGCGTGGAGCATACATGGTATTAGATCAAACCATTTTTTATCCACAAGGCGGCGGCCAACCCACCGACACTGGCCACATTGAAATAGAACAAGCGGTGATAGCGGTTTCATTTGTAGGCTTTAATCAAGGCGAAGTGCTGCATTACATTAGCGAAGTGCCAAGCCATTTTGAGGCTTTAGTGGGACAATCGTGTGAATTGCGAGTAGATAAAGCACAGCGATTAAAATATGCAAAATTACACACAGCAGGACATTTAATCGCGGCCATTGTTGATGGACAACGCGGCCCTTTGCGCGCCATGAAAGGCTTTCATTTTGATGACGGCCCTTATGTTGAATTTGAAGGCAAACCAGACGGCGACGCGGAATCATTGCTGGCAACAGTACAAACAGAAGCCAATACCTTAATTCAGCAAAATTTGCCTGTCGTCGCTGAGATGGTCACTTATGACGAATTAAAACAACGTTGTTGGCAAATTCCCAGTTATTTACCAGAAGACAAACCATTACGTGTGGTCGCCATAGGCGCGCTAGATGCGGTGCCTTGTGGGGGAACGCATGTATCCAGTTTAGCTGAGTTGGGTAGCTTGTCCCTGATAAAAATAAAAAGTAAAAAGGGCAATACCAAGATCAGCTATCAAATAGGCTGATATGAAGCTGAAAAAGCCGAAAATTCGTAAATCCGTTGTCGGATGAGCTGACGTAAAGAAGCTCATCCGAATAACCCTGTTCTTTAGATACCCACCAACGCAATGAGACCCCTATGTTAGACAAGATTCTTGCCGTATGGGGAACGCCACGCACCCGTTCCACTACGTTTTTATGGATGATGAAACAACGCGGCGATTTCCACACCTTTCATGAACCTTTCGGCAAATCCTTTTACCTCAGTGAAGATCGCAAAAGCAATCGCGCCGCGGATCAAGCACCACAAGCTGAGTTTAACTATCAAGCGGTCTTAGACATGCTTGAATCACATATCGGCCAAGACGGGCGTTCCGTGTTCATCAAAGACCTGACCTACCATCTGGAAGGCGTTTATGATGAAGCGTTTTTATCCCATTTTCATAATGTATTTCTTATCCGCGATCCGGCGAAAACGCTGCCTTCCTTATATTCTTTGTTACCTGATTTTACCAGTGAAGAAGTCGGATACCATACGCAATATCAAATGTATGAACTGTTACGGGCAGCAAATCCAAATAGCCCGCCGGTGATTATCGATGCCGACGAATTGGCAACCCATACCGAAGCCGTAGTGCGTAGTTTCTGTGAACAAGTGGGCATCCCCTTTATCGCCGAGTCTTTGCAATGGGAGACGATTCCGACGGAAACCAAATTGACCTGGTGGATTGGTGGCGACAGTCACCACGATAACTTAAAACAAAGCACCGGCTTTCAAACCAAACGCTTTAAAGACTACCTCCATGTGTCTGAAGTGCCAAAACTGGCCAAAGCCTATGAAGAATATCTGCCTTATTACGAAAAACTTTACGCCAACCGCTTAATCGTTCGTTAAATGCTTTGAGAGACCTTTTTATGCACCATTTTGATGTCCAATCCACCTTAGATCATCTCTGTAAACCCTCATTGGTTCAATTGCAATCCAATTTATTCGCGGCAAAATTCGATCTCATGAAGATCGTGCCTGCGCGTTATATTGTCGAGCAAGCCTTAAAAAGTGGCGAATTAAAACCCGATGGTTTAGTGGTAGAAAGCAGCTCTGGCACTTTTGCGCTGGGTTTAGCCCAAACTTGTGCCACTTTAGGGCTAAAACTCACGCTAAAAACGGGCTATTTAGAACCGATTGTAGAATGGCGTTTGCGCCATTTGGGGGCGCATATTGATACGGTTACCAATGCCGCGGGGAATCTGCGAGAGATTCAAGAACAACGCTTTGCGCTGGTGCGAAAAACGTTAGAAGAAGTCCCTGGCTCTTTTTGGACTCGACAACATGATAACCCACAACATCCCGCCGCCTATGAACCCATTTCGCGCAGCATCGGTGAATCCTTAGGCAAGGTCGATATTTTAGTAGCCACTGTCGGCAGTGGGGGTTCTCTATGTGGATTTGCTAAACCGTTACGAGAAGCAAACCCTGAATTAAAAGTGATTGCCGTGGATCACAATATGTCTGCGATTTTCGGCTTAACCACGGGACGGGCTTACCCTTTATGCGAAGAAAATTGGTTGTCCATGTTGGGTATGGGATCAGATATTGTGTTTCCTAATGTCTGTCATCAGGCTTGTGATGAGGTGCATTGGGTGCCGATTGCACAAATGATCAATACCGTACACGATTTACACCGCACAACGGGCTTATTTGTCGGGCCAACGTCGGGAGCAGCCTTGTCTGTCGCAAATTGGATGGCGCGTCAGTATCCAGCGTGTCGCGTTTTAGCGGTTCTCCCAGATCATGGTATCCGTTATATGGATACGATTTTTAACCCGAATTGGTTAAACAAAAATACAGAAGAATTACAGCGAACTTGGTCTGAACCTGAATTATGTCAATCTCCCACTGAAGTCGCTGGCGAATGGACTTATTTTCCTTGGCAACGTCGCAGTTATGAAGAAGTGTTTGGACATGCCATCACCCATCGAGAACGGCGAGGCAAATAAGTATGACTAAAGCAACAAGTCGTTATCTATTGACTTCTGCGCTAAGTGTACCACGAGAATTAGAAATCGTATTGAACGGGCCTATCGGGCCGCAGCGAGTACGAGACGATACCCACATCATCAATCAAAACGGTTGGTATCGCACGATCACACCATCAGCCAAATTTTCTACGCTGAATGACATCTTGTTCTCAAATCTTGAACCGACAAACCCAGATGCGCAAATCGACGCAATCATTGACGAATACCATCAACAAGGTCTCCCTTTTACTTGGAGTGTTTACCCTTGGAGCCAACCACAGGATTTAGGGGAACGCTTGTTAGCACGCGGGGCAACGGGCATAACCGTGCAGGCCTATTTAGCACCGACTTCGTTGGCACTCGATAGGGTTGATGGGGTTGAGGTGGAATGCGTCGCGCCGGCTTCGACTGCCGGCATTGATGCCTATCTCGAAATTTTATCTGCGGGTTATCAGCTTTCCCCTGATGAAGAAACATTTAGGCGTAATCGCTATCATCAACTGTGTTCAGAACCTCCCAGTATGCGCTTGTTGATTGCGCGCTGTGACGGTGTGCTTGCGGGTTGTTTAGGCATGGTCTTAAAAACCGATTCTGCTCATTTAACCAGTGCCAGCGTATTGCCACAATTTCAAGCGCGTGGTGTGTTTCAATCGTTAATTGCCGCTTCTCTAGCGACACTGCGCGACATGAATATCCCGTTTGCAAGTGGTCACTCAAATGCACAATCCGCCTTTTGGGTAGCGCGTTTTGGCTTTAAATCAATTTATACCTACACTTTGTATGAGTTAGTCCCGACGATACCCAAAAGATGATGTAGTTCATAGAGTCCTTTATTGGTCAGAATCAGAATTTACAGAATTAAAAGATTTTCAAAATTGATTTTTGCACGTCGTTTATTTCTATACCAAAAAGATAGGATTTATAGAATCCTTATTTTGTCTGAATCAGAATTTAAAGAATTAAAAAATTTTCAAAATTTACTCTTGCAACTCGTTTATTTTAAACAGATTTTTTATTCTTTAATTCTGAAAATCCTAAAATTCTGTAAATTCTGATTCTGACAGAAAAATTTTATGAATGACTTAATTTTGGTATAGCAGATTTTTTATTATTTAATTCTGTAACTTCTGATTCTGACAAAAAATTTTTTGCGGCGTAAACTCTACCACTCTGATTATCAAGAAATCACGCGACATGCCCAAGGATCCCACATGTTGATCGAACTGTTTTTGCTTGGCGGTGGTGCTACATTGTGGCACAAGTTAAAACATAAAAAAAACAATAAAACAGATACGCAAGCAAGTACTTTTAACAGTAAACAATTGTTTTTAGATTTGAAAAGTGCCTTAGTGGGTACTGAACGACAAGAACAACAAAAAAGTATCGATCCCGAAAATCCCAACTTACAAGGTATTGACAAAGCACAACAGCAACGCAGTGGTAACAATATGTTGTTATCCGTTGGCGCGGTTGGTTTGGCCGCGCTAGGTATGGTCTCACCTGCATTTTATTTATTAGGCAGTGCAGCGGTCATTTACTTAGGGCGACATGTGTATCAACTGGTTTGGCAAGATATTAAGCGCGGTCATATCATCAGTGTTTATTTAGTATCCAGCTTATTGGTGCTGGGCATGATTGCGACGGGACAGTTATTGTATTCGGCAATAGCCGCCGTGTTGAGTGGCTTCATGGTGCGGCTGATCAAAAACGCAGAAAATAATTCGCAACAACGATTAATCAATGTTTTTTCTGAGCATCCCACCCAAGTCTGGATAGAAAAAGAAGGGATAGAAATAGAAATAGAGTTTGCCGACATTCAGCTAGGCGATATTGTGATTGTACAAGCCGGCGAGATCATCCCGGTGGATGGTGAAATTCGACATGGCTTTGCCAGCATTGATCAACATATTCTTACTGGCGAAAGTCAACCCGTAGAACGTGGCATCGGAGAAAAAGTCCTTGCCGCAACACTCGTGTTAGCAGGACGTATTCATATTGTAGTAGAAACCGCCGGGGAAGAAACCGTCGCCGCCAATATCGGCAAAATGCTGAATAATACCAAAAGCTATAAAAATGAAGTGATGTTGCGCGGCAAAAAAATTGCCGACAGCATGTTACCCTTAGAATTAGGCGGCAGTCTGGTGACTTGGGCTTTACTGGGGCCATTACCTGCACTGGGCGTACTGTGGTCGGGTTTGGGCTATCGTATGATCATGTTTGGCCCTATTAGCGTACTGAATTATCTACAAGTTCTTTCGCGGCGTGGCATCTTGATCAAAGATGGACGAGTCTTTGAATCTCTGCGCCAAGTGGATACCATCGTGTTTGATAAGACTGGCACTTTAACCGAAGAACAACCTACCATTGGTGTTATTCATGTACTGGCAGATTATGATGAAAACCAAGTGTTACAGTTTGCTGCCAGTGCCGAACACCGCCAACCTCATCCGCTGGCACGCGCGATTATTCACAAGGCAAAAACGCAAGGTTTAACTTTAGAAGTGTCGGAACAGGCGAGTTATGAAGTGGGTTACGGCATTAAAGTACAATTGCAACAACATACTGTGCGCGTTGGCAGCGCACGTTTTATGCAACGCGAAGGTTTACCATTACCTTTAGAAATCAATAAATTACAGCAACAAGCAGAAGAACAAGGCCACTCATTAGTTTATGTTGCCGTTGACGAAGAAGTCGCTGGCGTACTCGAAATACAACCCAGTATCCGCCCCGAAGCCTTAGAATTAATGCAATACTTGAAACAACGCGGCATAACTACTTACATCATTTCTGGTGATCATGAACAACCAACCCGCAATATTGCGCAAAAACTCGGCGTAGATCACTACTTCGCTGAAACCTTGCCAGAAAACAAAGCCCAACGGGTTAAACAATTATGCGATGCGGGCAAATTCGTCTGTTTTATCGGCGATGGTATTAACGATGCGATTGCCTTGAAATCGGCACAAGTGTCTATTTCGCTCAAGGGTGCTTCTAGCGCAGCCACGGATACCGCACAAATCATTTTTATGGATGGCACGTTAGTACTGCTAAAACGTTTATTTGAGTTTAGTGATGAGTTTGAGGAGACCATGCAACGCAATGTTGCGATTAGTTTTGCGCCGGGCATCGTCAACATTGCCGGTATTTACCTATTACATTTTGGCCTCACAACCAGCATGATATTATTTTACGGCGGAACTGTAGTCGGTTTGGCTAACAGCTTGTTGCCATTAGCCAAACATCAAGATAATACAACACAAAACTTAAAACAATTACCGCCTTATCAAACATGATGGCAGAATATTTTACGTAAAACTCAAAAAAGCGGCTTCTAAATCCGCCGCGCCCGTTTGTTGTCGCAGATCATCGGGTGTGGCTTGTGCCAATAACTGCCCTTTATGTAAGACTAAAACCCGCTGTGCCATCGTGGCCTCATCGACCAAATGCGTTGCCCATAATACAGCAAGCCCACGTTGGGCGCACAATTCATGCACGCCGCGTAACAATTGTTGACGCGAAGCCGGGTCTAAACCAACCGTTGGCTCGTCCATCAGTAATAATGCGGGTTGATGCAGCAACGCTCTGGCTAATTCTACCCGTCGGCGATTCCCGCCGCTGAGTTCTTGAGTACGACGATGAGCCTCAGCCGATAATTGTAATGCGGATAATTCTTGTTCAATACGAGACTGACTTTCGCGCCCCATGCCGTGTAAGCGGGCATGAAAACGCAAATTCGCCACAACCGTCATACTTAAATCCAAAGTCGGTTGTTGAAACACCACCCCAATGCGCGCTAAAGCTGCCGTTGGCTGTTTATCCAAACGGTGTCCAACAATTTCAATCTGTCCCGCATCAGCGACAAATAAGCCTGTTAATAATTGAAATAACGTCGATTTTCCCGCGCCATTTAAACCCAATAAAACCACAAATTCTCCCGCATTTATCGTAAAACTCACTTGTTTTAATGCCTTAATATTGCCGTAATTTTTGCTTAATTGGGTCACTTGTAAAATAGACATGGGGAATGTTCCAATTCAATGTAAAATAAGCCTGAATTAGAATTCATATTAACCCCAATTCAGGCTGTAAAAATTTAACGCTTATTCGTCTCCATTTGCTCCAAATAATGATGCGTTAAAGCCAGAAAACGCGGAGTTGGCCCAACATCTTCATAAATGGGGTCGCCACATTCATCTTCGCCTATTACTTTTGTCCCTTGCACATAAGGCAACGCCTCGCTTAATTCGTTTAAGGCCACGTGTAACAATTCCGTGATCAACTGCGTGGGCGTGCGTCCGGGGTAAATATCGGCCAATGCCGCAATACGCGCCGCATCGTAAACCGATAAACGAATGCAATACTCTTGGGCGGCTAAAGGGTCTGCGGCTTGTTCTTGCCACCGCTTAATTAAATCTTGTACTTTCATAAATGCCTTCTTTTTTTATTGTTGGTTTGGGGGTAAAATCCGCAATAAAGATTCAGAGAATTAGACAATTAACGCATAACCAAAATTCTTTTTAAAACGCGCCTTAAACGCTTCTAAAGTAAAGCGATGCGTTTGAGAGCCGTGATGTTCGGCTTTAATTGCGCCCATTAATGCCGCAATTCGTCCCGTGGTTTCCCAATCAATATCTTTGGATAAACCGTATAAAATCCCCGCACAAAACGCATCGCCACACGTTGAAGTATCATTGACCGCTTGCGCTTTGGCCGCAGGAATTTGATATTTTGCGCCCTCAGCATAAATCACCGCGCCTTTCTCACCTTGTGTAATAATCAAGGCTTGCACCCGCGAAGCCACATCTTCTGCGGTTAAATTCGTGGTTTTCGACATATACGCCCATTGTTGCGCATTGAGTAGAACCCAACGGGTTTGTTCTACAAAACTAAGCAGATCATTACTATCAAATTCGGTGATCGCATGTCCGGGGTCGAATAAAAATGGCACGCCCGCTTCACTCAGTTGCAAGGCATGAACTTTCATTGCTTCTGAATTATCCAACGAAATCGTGGCCAATGCCACTTTATGGGTTTTTCCCGCAATGGGATTAAAATTAGAAAACGCCATCGCACCGGCATAAAATGCCGTTATACGATTATCTTCCATATCAATGGTGACAAAATTTTGCGCCGTGTAACTGTGCGCAATGGGATGAATGCACGTGCGGGAAATCCCTTGACTGTCTAACCACTCGGCATATTGTCCAAAATCCATTCCAATCGTTGCCATTGGCAAGGGATCGCCGCCTAACATTTTTAAGTTATAAGCGATATTACCCGCACACCCCCCAAATTGTCGCCGTAAATCCGGAATCACGTAGAAAAAATCCCCCGAAGAAGATTCAATCGACGCATTTAAAAATTTAAACTTATCATTTAACACCATGACCGTGTCATAAGTAAATGAACCACAAATTAATACCGACATAATCACTTTCCATTCTAAAAAACAAACTAATAAACCACATCATAGGGAACTTAATCCACAGGTAAAGTCACTTTTCTTTCTCGCAACGCCTGCAAACGAGCGACTGTCCCAATATCATCCCATTCTCCCTGATAATGCTCTCCACTCACTTGTCCGGCCGTGATCGCTTTGTGCAACAAGGGAACAACTGAAAAACGTGATACCGTTAATCCTGCAAATAATTTAGGTTGATAAATCGCCAAGCCACTGAATGTTAAACGAGATTGTTCTGATAATTGTACTATTCCTTGTTGCAAAGCAAAATCACCCTGTGGATGATGTGCCGGGTTATCGACCAGAACCAAATGCGCTAAACCGTCTATTTTCTTGTGCCGTAGATGCGTAAAAGGATAATCCGTCCACACATCGCCATTGACCACCAAAAAAGGCCCCGTTCCCAACAGCGGCAAGGCGTTCACGATACCGCCGCCTGTTTCTAAGGCTTCCCCTTCGGGCGAATAACGAATGTGCAGCCCATACCGTTGACCATCGCCCAAAGCCGTTTCAATCTGCGCCCCCAACCACGCATGATTAATCACCACATGATTAAAGCCCGCCGCCGCTAAACGCAACAAATGGTATTCTATTAAACAATATGCGCCAATTTTCAGCAAAGGTTTGGGCAGCGTATCGGTTAAAGGGCGCATTCTTTCCCCGCGTCCTGCGGCCAAAATCATGGCATACACGTGAATTCTCCTTGCAACACCGGTAAAACTCGTCGCGTCACAAAATGTCCCAACGGTTGCAATTCTGGGTAGTTGGCACAAACGGTGACAATATAGTCTAAAGTGCGCGGAATATCGGCTAAATAACCGATTTTGCCATCTCGATGATATAAGCGGGCAAAAATTCCACTGGCTTTTAAATGTCGTTGTACGCCCATCCAATCAAACCAACGTAAAAAAGTCGCGTGATCCACTTCTGCCATTAAACCTGCTTGTTGCAATTTTTCCTGATAATTCCGCACCCACGCGATAACCCGATCTTCTGGCCACGCGATATAACAATCGCGCAACAATGACACCAGATCATAAGTGATTGCGCCGCGTACTGCATCTTGAAAATCTAAAACGCCCGGTGTGGTGGGGTGTTCTGGAGAGAACATTAGATTACGCGAATGATAATCTCGATGTACAAACACTTGGGGTTGGCACAACGCGGATTCGGTCAACAAAGCGAATTGTTGCGCTAACATCGCTCGATCCGCATCAGATAAAATAAGGCGCAAATGTTGTAAAAGCAGCCAATCGACAAATAAAGCCATTTCCCGCTGCAATAAAGTGGCATCGTAAAGGGGTAATTGATGGGGATCGGCGTGCTGAATGTGCAATAACATGTTCAAAGCCGCTTCATACAATACGTCAACGCGCTCAGAATTCAACACATCCAGATAAACGGTGTCACCAAAATCAGTTAATAATAAAAAGCCCCGTGTCACATCACAGGCGAAAATCGTTGGCACGCGCACGCCCGCCGCCAGCAATTGCTGCGCGACAGCCACAAAAGGCCGACAATCTTCCTGTGGTGGCGGCGCATCCATGACGATATAGCTGCCCTGTGCCGTGTGCCAGCGAAAGTACCGACGGAAACTGGCATCACTAGAGGCCAAGGTTAATGTAGGCGTATCGGTAGGCGTATCCAGTGTAATTTCATACTGCAACCAATGGTGTAAAGCGTCTAAACGTTCGCTCATGTTTTTCCTGTTTTATTTTGTCTTATGGAGGGTTGTTAAGGAGCAGTGGCTAAACCTATTAGCCTATTTTGTCAGAATTTTTTGAACGATAAACTTCGTACAAAGTATAATTTATTTTTCCCAAACAGGAGTGCAAAAAATGAAATTTCCTTATGGCATGAGCAATTTTAATAAATTGATTAAAGAAGGCTATTTTTATGTGGATCGGACAGATCGAATTCCGTTATTAGAGGAAGCGGGACAACAATTATTATTTTTACGTCCGCGCCGTTTTGGTAAAAGTTTATTGCTGAATATGTTATCGAATTATTACGATGTGGCTAATGCAGACGAATTTGAAACTTTATTTGGCCATTTAGCCATTGGCAAAAATCCTACTGAGAAACATAATCAATATTTGGTAATGACTTGGGATTTTTCCAAAGTAGATGCGCGAGGGACAATCGAAGAGATACGACGACGGCTTTATGGTCATGTTAATAACCGCATTAGAGATTTTGCTCAAGCCTATCAATTGGATATTGAAATTAATGATGAGGATGCGGTGTCATCATTTGATGCCCTATTGCGAGCTACACGCGAGCAAAAACGGTTGCTCTATCTTTTTATAGACGAATACGATAATTTTGCCAACGAAGTCATGGCTTCAAAAGTCCATAATAATGATCGTTATGCGGATTTAGTTTATGGCGAAGGCATTTTGAAATCATTATTTAAAAATGTAAAAGCGGCGGCTGCAGGTAATGGACTAGATCGGGTTTTTATTACGGGCGTTTCGCCTGTGATTATGGCGGATATTAGCAGTGGTTATAATGTGGCTGATAATATTTATCGCAATCCAGAATTTAATGATTTATGTGGGTTTACTGAAATTGAAATTCAGAAAATCTTAAATCAAGTGAATCAGGAATGTCAGCAACGCGGAGAATTAGTAGATATTGAAACGGCAATGAAAACCATGCGGCAATTTTATAATGGTTATTGTTTTAATCAGCATGATTTTACGTCGGTTTATAATCCTACCCTTGCGCTTTATTTTTTGAAAAGTTTAGCCCAATATTGCCGCTATCCTGATGAGTTATTAGACCATAATTTAGGCATGGATCGAGACCGTATTAATTATATCGCGCAATTGCCGAATGGCCCTGCATTAATTCAGCGAATTTGTGATGACAGTCAACAGGTTATCGTGCCGAAATTGCATGATCGGTTTGGGGTCAAAGATATGCTGGAGCAAGAGCAAGAAGAAGAAGCACTGGCTTCGTTGTTATATTATCTGGGCGTTTTAACACAAGATAAAGTTGTCGTGCTTGGCAAGCTCCAATTACGCATTCCTAATTTAGTGATTCGCAGTTTATATGTGGAGAAATTACGCAAATTATTATTACCCGATGTACAACTCAGTGACTTTAGTCAAGCAAAAGAACAATTCTTTATTACAGGCGATTTACAACCCTTATGTAATTTTATTCAAGAACGACTGAATATTTTTAGTAATCGTGATTATCGTTGGGTCAATGAATTTGCGATTAAAACGGCGTTTATGATGTTATTGTTTGATGATCGTTTATATATTGTCGATTCAGAACCTGAATTAAAACGGCAATATGCCGATTTTACTTTAATTGCACGGCCTGATATGCGTAAATATGAGATGCTAGATCATTTAATGGAGTTTAAATTTGTGAAATTAAGTGATGTGAATTTAAGCGGGAAAGAAGTGCAACATTTATCGGAGAAAACATTGCAAGAATTACCCCAAGTACAAGCTGCATTTACCGCCGCATTTGCGCAATTAGAAACGTATAAACCCATTTTATTTGAGCGTTATGGAGAGGATATATTGCGCTTGCAAACGACGGCCGTGGTAGCGGTTGGGTTTGAGCGGTTGGTGTGGCGGAAAGCGGAGGAATAAATATTTTTGTTTGGGTAAATAAAAAAGCGGCTTTCATGAGCCGCTTTTTTTTTGTTTAATTCTGTAAATTGTAATTTATAAATCACTTTCATTCCCCCCTTCATTTGATACCTGTCTTTTAATATATTTTAATATATTGTTATCATAACAACGTTTAATAGAAAAATAATTTAAATTAAATCAATGATTTATCTTTATACACATAATTTTTTTGTGTGTTCTTACAACTTTCGTGCTATTTACGGATCGTTGCGTTTGAGTTAGGCTGATTTTAATTACTTTTAGTAATATTTAACAAGTTTCTTAATTTATTTTTACGCATAACAACAATAAAACTACAGTTTAGTATCCTCAACCATTTTCTTAATCACGTTTTAATTTAAGAAGTACAATCTTATGACATCTCACTTAAAAAATAGCACAGCCCGGTTTACCCGCTGGCTGTCATCGGGAAGCGGACGGCATTTTGTCCCGTTACGTTCACAACAACGCGCAAACTGGCTTGGTTTGACCGCGGTTTTATGGCTGTCTCTCTGGACAAGTCAGGCTTACGCTTTATCATGCAGTGCGGGCGGGACTAAAGAAGGATCGCTGCCTGGTGGCGGTTCGGTTTGCTATTGCGATCTCAATTTTCAGGGTAAAGACTACACGCAAGCCGTGTCGCCCGTCGGCATGGGCATACCAGAGAGCAGTGAAGCCGCCGAAATTGGCGGCGAATTAGCCGGCATCGCTTTGGATGAGGGATTAGGCGGCGGCTCTGCTTTTCTCAGTTACGGCACAATGGTTTACGGCGGCTCAAAATCTGGCGGCAGCATCAAATACAGAGATGCAGTCAATACCAAAATTTGTAGCGATGCCAGTTGCAACAGTTACATCACGCCCAGTCAATACAAGAGCGGAGTACGCTACTATTTTCAGAACACCTCAGCAGGCGGCGGCAAACAGGTGTTTAGCTGCGAATGGTATGGCAGTGCATGGCTGGGCCAATATTATTTCAAGAATGCACGGATGGACGTACCGGGTGTGGTTGATATCATGTCGCCAAGTATTCAATACCGCTATTACGCGCGATATACGGCGCAAAATGCCAGTGGTGCGATAGTGCCTAACCAAGTCACAGCCACGGATGCTATAGACGCAAATCCCGTGGTGACGTGTACTCCAGCTCTCACCAGCTATTTGCCTGTGGGTAAAAATACCATTAGTTGTACTGCAAAAGATGCCAGTAATAATGTCTCGGGGACAGTTTCTTTTGTCACGGAAGTCTTAAAAGCGAATCAATGGGTGACGTTTTATCCCATTAACAATATTGAACTCGGTGAATCCGCGCCTGCATTGAATGTGTCCCTCAGTTCCAGCTTGACACCGGTTTATTCCGCCAGCGGGCCTTGCAGCGTCAACAGCAGTGGCGTGGTCAGCGTTAGCGGCACGGGGAATTGCGCGATTACCGCTACCCATCCGGGCAATGGCTATTTTAATGAGGCATCGGATGGCACACAGCGTTTTGACATCAATCCGGCGCGGACTGTCCAGACGATTACGTTTGATACTGTGCCTGAAAAGACTGCGGACGATCCGTCTTTCACTTTAGGCGTTACCGGCGGCGGTTCGGGGAATCCTGTGAAATTAACCACGCGCTTGTCTCCTAACGTGTGTTTTGTCGCTCTTCCAAATACGCTTTATGTGTTTGGGGCGGGAACTTGTAAAGTGGAAGCGTTTCAAGATGGCAATGCGAGTTTTAAACCCGCATCGGCCATGTTAGAGTTTGAAGTTAAAAAAGCCGTTGTGTCATTAAGTCTTGCCGAAGTCGGCGAAAAAGCCTATGGTAATCCAGCATTTCGCGTGCGTGCGACCAGTTCTGTTCCGCCTTATTTGTTGAATTACTCCACGACGGGCGTTTGTTCTAACAGTGGTAATCTCATCACGCTAACGGGCGTGGGAACATGTACGGTTACGGTTGCCGTTGCGGCCACGTCAGCTTATGACGCAACCAGTGCTACGTTAGATATTTCTGTGCTTAAAGGCAATCAACTGATTAATTTTCCCGCACTTGACCGCGCCAGTGTGAGTAACGCGCAGTTGACCCTAGCCTCTACCGGCGGAACTTCGGGCGAGCCGATTGTTTACAGTGCGACAGGAACATGTAGCGTGAGTGGCGATGTGGTGACTTTTACCGAAGGATTGTGTGAAGTCACAGCCAATCAGGCAGGCAATACCAATTACAACGCGGCGGCTCCAGTCAGTCGTTCACTGGTGTTTGCCAAAGCCAATCAAACGATTAACTTCCCAGCTATTAGCAGTTCCAGCATTTCTGGCGGTCAATTCCCCGTGAGTGCGACGGGTGGCGCGTCGGGCAATCCGGTGACGTATAGCGCAGCGGGCTGTAGCATCAGCGGCACCACCGTTACCATCACCCCCGGCACACTTTGCAACGTCACTGCTTCGCAAGCGGGTAATGTGGACTACAATGCAGCAGCGGATGTCACTCAATCAATACAAATCAGTGCGTCTGGGGCGATAGTCACTAACTGTAATAGTACTGCGGTTACTGGCGTACCCGTAGGCGACTGCCAAGCCTTGTTGGCACTGTACAACAGTACCGGCGGTGCTAATTGGACGACTAAGACTAATTGGAACACCAATAGCGCGGTGAGTACATGGTACACCGTGCAGGTATACAATGGGCGAGTGAGTTCCTTGTATCTGAATTCTAATAATTTATCTGGCACACTCCCTTCTGAACTAGGCAACCTCACAGGACTAATTCAGTTGGGTTTAATGGATAATAACCTGACTGGGACAATTCCACCAGAGCTAGGGCAGCTTCCTAGCTTGGGCTATGTTTATTTAAGAGGTAACAAATTATCAGGTGAAATTCCATCACAACTAGGTAATTTGTCTGCATTAAGTGACTTGTCTTTGGATGGCAACCAACTGTCTGGTCAGATTCCAGTGGCATTAGCTAATCTCAGCCAATTGAGAACTTTATCTCTTGCCAACAACAAACTAAATGGAGCAATCCCCAGCCAATTAGGTAATGCGCCTTTGCTTAGTAGTCTAAATTTAAGCAATAACCAATTAAGCGGTGCTATTCCAGTAGAACTTAGCCAGCTTAATCTTAGCGAGTTATTGCTGAGCAATAACCGTCTTACTGGCACTATTCCTGATTTGTCAAAAATACCTTTACCTTATTTCCCTGGCATGCCGCCGAACTTGTCTCTAGGGTATAACGCCCTGACCGACGAAACCAGCGGCACCGCGACTGCCAGACAAGCGGATTGGCGCGACACCCAAACCGCGCCGCCGACTGGCATCACCGCGAATGTGTTGTCTGCAACCAGCATTGCGCTGAGTTGGACTCCGATGCTGTATCAAAGCGATAGCGGCTATTATCAAGTTCAATATGCCACAACCGCTGGTGGCCCTTATGATCTGGCTGGCGTGACTGCGGATAAAACCGCTACGGGTTATACCGTGAATGGCCTAAAACCCGGCACGACCTACTACTTTGTTGTCACTGGCTATACTGGCGACACGATTGATGTGACAAGCGATCCCAGCGCGGAAATCTCCGCCACCACTACGGCATTAAATCATACCCAAACCCTCACCTTCCCCACTTTAGGGAATCTCACCCCCAACGACACGCAAATTCTAAACGCCAGTGCGTCTTCGGGTTTAGCAGTGAGTTATAGCGTGAGTGGCCCTTGTAGTGTTACTGGAAATGAAGTCACTGCCACGGGCGTAGGTACTTGTACTGTCACTGCATCACAAGCGGGAAATGGTCAATACAGCGCGGCAACTTCGGCAGAACGCAGCTTTGAGATTGCTAAATTGGCACAAGCCATTGATTTCCCCTTCTTACAAGAAACCGCACCGGGTAGCAGTCAGACTTTAACGGCAACAGCCTCTTCAGGTTTGACCGTCAACTACAGTGCCAGTGGAAACTGTACTGTCAGCGGCGACCAAGTCACTGCCAACGATGCAGGCATGTGTACTGTCACCGCGTCGCAAGCAGGGGATGCGCAGTATAACGCGGCAAGCGATGTCGTGCGTAGTTTTGACATGAGTAAAATCGCACAAAGCATTACTTTTGCCGCATTGCCTGACATCAGCTATGGTCAACCCGCACCTACACTGAGCGCAACCGTGACACCCGCAACGTTGAGTGTCGAATACAGTGCCAGTGGCGTGTGTAGTGTGACTGGTGGCGTATTAAGCGTAAATAGTGCAGGAACTTGTACGGTGACCGCTTCGCAACCGGGCGACACGCTTCATGCGGCCGCCACTCCGGTCAGCCATAGCTTTACCGTAACGCCGAGTGAAGGCGCGTTGGCTTTTGAACCCATTGACAGCCCGTCTTATGCCAATCTTAACTTTACTGTCACTGCCAAGCGCGATGGGGCCACGGGTGCGATCACTTACACCAGCATTACGCCAGAGACCTGTAGCGTCAGTGGCAATACAGTAAACATCTTACAAGCAGGACTTTGCCAATTGACGGCTGAACAAGCGGCCGATGTCAACACACCCGTTGCACAAGCCAGCGTAGAAGTGGTGATTAATCCTGTTGCGTTAAGCGTGTGGGTAGCCGATGCCAGTATTCAAGAAGGCAGTCCGTTGCCTGCGTTCGGTGCTACCAGCTATGAGGGTTTTGTGCGCAGTGAAACTGAAACTGTATTATCTGGTACATTGGCTTTCACTACCACTGCGCCGACTCCAGTGATTGCGGGTTCTTATGACATCAATGCCAGTGGCTTAACCAGTCCCAATTACACCATCAGCTATTTACCGGGTAAACTCACAGTAGGCGGCATAGGATTGATGGTCACAGAAATGGAAGACCCGGTAGTTGAAGGCCAAAGCGGTGTGATTAGTGTGAAATTGACCGGTCAACCCGGCGGAATCGCCACAGTCACCTTAACCCCAGATAATTTTGTCAGTTTGGGTGCAAGTGCTGCCGGCCAGCCAATCACTTTGAGCTTTGATGCCAACAATTGGGACACCGTTCAGAATGTCACTGTCGCTCCAGTAGATGACACAATTCCGCACGGCACTAAGTGGAGTTTTATCAAAGCCACGTTGAATGGCAGTTATAGCGGTGTGACGGAAATGACTGTCAGAACCATTATTTACGATAACGATCCGGGGGTGGTTATCCAACCGTACAGCGAGACCCTTAACCTGATCGAAGGTGGCACGGCAGGGCAATACACCTTGCGTTTAAGCAGTATTCCGATCCAAGCCGTGACCATGACATTGACTCCAGACACTCGCCTGCAAACTGATGTCACAACGGTAACTTTTGCGGCTGATGAAACTGCGTTACAAATGAAATATATCCAAGTGACCGCAATCGATGACAGTGTATTCAGTAACGTACCTGCTCTTATTACGCACAGCATCACAACAGGGGACGGCGTAGGTTATACGAATGCACTGGCAATTGCGCCAGTCACGGTCAACATTACCGACAACGATCCGGGCGTGGTGATCAAACCGAGCAGTATTTCTGCGGTTGAAGGAGGTGCAACGGGGAGTTATAGCATCTCTCTTAACAGCGCACCGGTCAGTCCTGTAACGGTGTTATTGAGCTATGACAGCAA
The DNA here is from genome assembly GCF_002149925.1 of Thioflexithrix psekupsensis. Taxonomy (NCBI): domain Bacteria; kingdom Pseudomonadati; phylum Pseudomonadota; class Gammaproteobacteria; order Thiotrichales; genus Thioflexithrix; species Thioflexithrix psekupsensis. The sequence goes on from NZ_MSLT01000023.1 coordinate 407,200, forward strand.
ACAATTGGCAGTCAGTCAAAGTCAATTGATTTTTGCGGCTGATGCCACTGCTTCCACAGCACAAACCATTACCGTCACGGCAATAGATGACAGTATTGTGGAAGGCGCGCACTCCAGCAGCATTCACCACAGTATTAAAATAGGGGATGGCGCGTCTTATCTCGAAAGCAATACCTTAGAATCCGTGAGTGTGGCGATTGGGGACAAAGCCGTTGCGCCGCCTTTACCGCCGCCGCCGTCGCCTCCGCCGGTGGTTGAAGTGCCTGCGCCGTCTAATTTGCAGATCAGTTCTACAGTTGAAGGTAATGTATTGGTGTGGAATGCGGCAAAAGACAGTCATGGTTACTACATTTATCGCAGTGACAAAAAAGACCAAGTTTTTGCCAGCACTGCGGCACTGACATGGACAGACACGGTGCGGGTTGGCATTACAGAATGTGACCGTGCTTATACTTACAGCGTGCGCAATATGGCTGGTGGAGTCAGAAGCAATGAAGTGACAGGAACGATTCCGTGTGTGTTAGAAGAGCCTAAAGAGGACATCACCGATCCTGACAATCCTACTGAAGATAGTGGTGGTGTTATTATTCCCGTCCAACCCGATGTGACAGACCCAAATACAGACGCGACGGACAACACAGATACGACACTTCCAAATACAGACGCGACAGACAACACGGATACCCCGCCTCCAAATACAGACGCGACGGACAACACGGATACCCCGCCTCCAAATACGGACGCGACGGACAACACGGATACCCCGCCTCCAAATACGGACGGTACAGACAATACAGACAATACAGACAACATGGATAATACAGAAAATCCAAACGATGCCACAGACCCAGAAGAAACGCCTGACAATCCCCATTCGGGCGACAGTGAAACTGAGCTTGATCTGAGTGCATTAATTCGGATGATTCCTGGCTTTGAAAACTTATCTGTGGAACAACTGGCCGATGGAGAATTGCTGTTTACGGCACCGGATAAATCAGTGATGGCTGCATTTGTTATTCTGTCTAACGAGCGTCCGACAAACAGCCAAACACCGAGTTTTAAACTCAGTGCAGATGGCAGTTTAGTGTTGTCTTTAAGCAATGGCGTGATACTTAGAACAGTTCCTGGTCTAATGCCTAAAGCCCCTTGGGAATCTGTATTAGCGGCTTTGGGTATCAAAATGACCGGAATGCAATCGGGTGGAAATTGGTTATTTGAAGGTCATGGCATAGGCGCGAGCATGTGGCCAGAGTGGAATATTCAGCGAGTCGCCGACGAGACACCACTGGGATTGAGCTACACCCCAATGCCATGTGACAGTGGCGCGGTCAGTCTGACGTTTGAACACGACGGCATGAAATACCAACAAAATCTTCATCCTGCGTTAGCGGACATGGCGATGGTACAAACCTATTTACAACAGAACGCAGGTGTGCAGTTAGAACCCCGCGGACAAGGTGAATTAGGTGTTGAAGGTACAGCCATCATGCTTTATCCGCATTGGTCTCTTGTTCCGAATGCGGGATCGGGGAGTTTTAATATTAGCAAAGACAGTGATAAGGACTTTAGCCTGTCCTATCCCAATGGAATGCAGCAAAGCACTTGCATCACTTCTCCGCTCGAATCTTCTAACGCAGAAAGCACGTCGCGCAAAAAAGCGCAATCTGCTCCCGCTGTCGAAGAGTCGAAAGAAGAACCCAAAGCGGATTATGAACGGGTGATGAATTGGGCAGAGGCTTATTTTTCTGAAATACTTCCTGCGCCTGCCGAAGCCACACAATGGCTTGATCCTTATCAAGCTCGATACTATCCTGCGAACGGGACTTACTTAGGGTATCACACAACAGACGGTCATTTTTACCTGTATCAACCTGAGTTATACGGTGAAAATCCTTACTTAGTGGGTAAATTGAGTGAGTTGTTATTCTTAGCACAAGAAGCAGGGTTTTAATTACTAAACAAAAACACCACCCTGACAGTTTAATGTCGGGGTGGTGTTTTTTTTAAGTAAAAGGGCAAATCATGACATGATTTCTATATTCAATACGTAATGCGATTTATGCTACACTTAAACGCAAATTTTCCCAAACTGGAGCGCAAAAAAATGAAATTCCCTTATGGCATTAGTGATTTTAAAGCAATTATTACCGAAAACTATTTCTATATTGATCGCACGGATCGTATCCCTTTAATTGAATCCGCAGGCAAACAACTTTTATTTTTGCGCCCGCGCCGTTTTGGTAAAAGTTTATTGCTGAATATGTTATCGAATTATTACGATATGGCTAATGCAGACGAATTTGAAACCTTATTTGGTCATTTAGCCATTGGGAAAAATCCCACTGAAAAACATAATCAATATTTGGTGATGACTTGGGATTTTTCCAAAGTGGATGCGCGAGGGACGATTGAAGAGATACAGGGTCGTTTATATGATCATGTGAATAACAGTATTAAGGCATCTGCTGAAAAATATCAACTTGATGTCGTTATTAATAGAGGCAATGCCGTATCGTCTTTTGATGATTTTCTCCGAGCAAGCTGCGCTAAAAATCACAAACTTTATCTTTTTATAGACGAATACGATAATTTTGCCAACGAAGTCATGGCTTCAAAAGTCCATAATAATGATCGTTATGCGGATTTAGTGTATGGCGAAGGCATTTTAAAATCATTATTTAAAAATGTAAAAGCGGCGGCTGCAGGTAATGGACTAGATCGGGTTTTTATTACGGGCGTTTCGCCTGTGATTATGGCCGATATTAGCAGCGGTTATAATGTGGCTGATAATATTTATCGCAATCCAGAATTTAATGATTTATGTGGGTTTACTGAAATTGAAATTCAGAAAATCTTAAATCAAGTGAATCAGGAATGTCAGCAACGCGGAGAATTAGTAGATATTGAAACGGCAATGAAAACCATGCGGCAATTTTATAATGGTTATTGTTTTAATCAGCATGATTTTACGTCGGTTTATAATCCTACCCTTGCGCTTTATTTTTTGAAAAGTTTAGCCCAATATTGCCGCTATCCTGATGACTTATTAGACCATAATTTAGGCATGGATCGAGACCGTATTAATTATATCGCGCAATTGCCGAATGGCCCTGCATTAATTCAGCGAATTTGTGATGACAGTCAACAGGTTATCGTGCCGAAATTGCATGATCGGTTTGGGGTCAAAGATATGCTTGAGCAAGAGCAAACTCAAAATGAATTGGCTTCTTTACTCTATTATTTGGGTGTATTAACACAGGATAAAGTGGTGGATTTAGGTGAGTTGCAATTGCGTGTGCCTAATTTAGTGATTCGCAGTTTATATGTGGAGAAATTACGCAAATTATTATTGCCCGATGTGCAATTAGATGATTATCGTCAAGCAAAAAATAATTTTTTTAAAACAGGCGATTTACAACCCTTATGCAATTTTATTCAAGAGCGGTTAAATATTTTTAGTAATCGTGATTATCGTTGGGTGAATGAATTTGCGATTAAAACGGCGTTTATGATGTTATTGTTTGATGATCGTTTATATATTGTCGATTCAGAACCCGAATTAAAACGGCAATATGCGGATTTTACTTTAATTGCACGGCCTGATATGCGTAAATATGAGATGCTGGATCATTTAATGGAGTTTAAATTTGTGAAATTAAGTGATGTAAATTTAAGCGGGAAAGAAGTGCAACATTTATCGGAGAAAGTATTGCAAGAATTACCCCAAGTACAAACTGCATTTACCGCCGCATTTGCGCAATTAGAAACGTATAAGCCGATTTTATTTGAGCGTTATGGAGAAGAGGTATTGCACTTGCAAACGACGGCCGTAGTGGCGGTTGGGTTTGAGCGGTTGGTGTGGCGGAAAGCAGGAGAATAAAAACAATTTTATTAATCGGTTATAAACACCTTTAATTAACATAAGGAAAATAGAGTGAAATTACTTATTGCTGACGATCATTCTTTATTTAGAGAAGGTTTATCTTTATTGGTAACTCATCTTTTACCACATTGCACTATTTATCAAGCAGAGAACTGGGAAAAAGTACATGAGGCTTTAGCGCAATATTATTTTGATGTAATGTTATTGGACATTTTTATGCCAAGACAACAAACATGGGAAGAAGAGTTAATCAAGGTGATTAAAAAAGAAACTCAAACCATAATTTGCGTTATTTCAGCATCGTCAGAAAAGGAACTTTTGCAAACCTTATTTCGTGTGGGCGTAAAAGGTTATATTTGCAAAACGGCAAGCAGTGCAGAAATTATAAATGCTTTATTGCAAATCATAGAAGGCAATAGGTATTTTCCAGCACAATTATTACAAGAAGAAACAGGAGAAAATAACAGTGAATCTATTCATTTATTAACGTTACGTCAAAAAGCCATTTTAAAGTTAATGATTGAAGGAAAAAGCAATAAAACTATTGCAGAAGAACTTCATTTAACTGAAAACACAGTAAAACGACATATTTATAATATTTGTAAAATATTAAATGTCAATAGTCGTGTAGAAGCGGTTAGTTTAATACTTAAAAAAGAATTATTGAATTATATTGCATTATAATTGAGCAATTTTATGCCACAAATTAGTCAAGCGATATTATTAAAAGAACAAATGCGTATGGCGATTGAAGGCTATATTCCTTCTGCACTTTCTACTTTTGCGACAAGTTTATTGCTTTATTTTTTTTAAGTGATGCCTTAGAAACCTCTAAGTTTTACATTAATATATGGTTATTAATGCAAAGCCTACTTTGTGTTATTTGGTTCATTTTATACATTCGCTATCATCATAATTATGCGTCTATTGCTGAGAAATGGTTATGGATTGAAATTTTACTTAATGCCTTATCGGGTTTGGGATGGGGCTTATGTTGGGTATTGTTTATTAACCCTGACAGTTTAGGTTCTGTCATTTTGCTTAATGCGATGATTTCAGGAGTATTAACGGCTTATGCCATTGCCACACCCCTGCACAAATTGGCGACAGCAACTTGCATGTCTTTTTGCATATTTCCTATTGTTATTAAATCGTTATTTTTTATGACTAACCCTGTTTTTTATTGGTTAGGTATGGCTTCTTTATTACTGCTTATTTTTGCTTATATGTTTAGCCTTAAATTGCATGATTTATATTTAAAAATGTTATTACAGGTAGAAGAAAATATTGGATTGGTTAATGAATTGCAAAAAGAAAAACAACAGCTTGAACAATTAAATATAGAAAAAACCCGTTTTCTTGCGGCTGCGAGTCATGATTTACGTCAACCGATTCAAGCCATGAAATTATTTATTGATATTTTAGCTTCATTATTAACCCAAACTCCGCAAAAAGAAATTTTAAGCAAAATTGAAGAATCCAGTCAAAGTTTATCGGGTTTGCTTGAACCATTGCTTGATATTTCTCGCCTTGATTCTGGCACGATTAAACCGCAACCACAATGGATTTATATTGATGATTTGTTTTATCATATTGAGCAACAATACAATGGTTTTGCGGCTAAAAATCAAATTACTTTACGTTGTGTAAGTACATCGCAACAGGCTTTTATTGATTCGGCGCAGTTAGAACGAATTTTAAGTAATTTGGTGGACAATGCAATTAAGCACATGAAACGAAAGGGAAAAATTGTATTGGGTTTGCGCAAACAAAAACACGGTTTTAGGATTGAAGTTTGGGATAATGGGCAAGGTGTTCCTGAAGCGGAACACGAAAAAATTTTTTATGAATTTTATCAAGTGGATAATCCTGAGCGTAATCGTAATAAAGGAATTGGCTTGGGTTTGTCAATTGTCAAGCGTTTAACTAAATTAATGGGAGGTCAATTGACTTTTCGTTCTGTTTTAGGAAAAGGATGTTATTTTAGTTTATATTTTCCTTTAATAGAAGGGGAAAAGACGATTGTGCAAGAGACCAAAATTATTCCTTTATTAGATGAAACAATAGCATTACCACAAGCAAATGTTTTAATTATTGAAGATGATAATCATGTCATTGAAGCACTCATAAGATTATTGGAACATTGGGGATTAAATACTCGTCATGCTTATAATGCAGAAACCGCTTTATCTACTTTAGATACATTTTCACCTGATTTAATTTTAACGGATTATCAATTACAACAAGGAGAAACAGGATTAGCTATTATTAAATTAGTGGAACACCATTTAAATCGCCCAATTCCTAGTTTAATTATTACAGGCAATACCTCAGAAGATACCGTTAAATTTTTGCAAACATTACCCATTCCCGTTTTTTATAAACCCATTGCCGCAGGGAAGTTAAAACTGGCATTATATCAATTATTGAAATAATAGATTAGTTCTTTATGATTTTACCCATTTCTACATTTAATAGAGCGCAAAAAAATGAAATTTCCTTATGGTATTAGTGATTTTAAAAAAATCATTGAGCAAAATCTTTTTTACGTTGATCGCACAGATCGCATTCCGTTATTAGAAGAAGCGGGTTATCAACTGCTCTTTCTCCGCCCACGCCGTTTTGGTAAAAGTTTATTGCTGAATATGTTATCGAATTATTACGATGTGGCTAATGCAGACGAATTTGAAACTTTATTTGGCCATTTAGCGATTGGGAAAAATCCTACTGAGAAACATAATCAATATTTGGTAATGACTTGGGATTTTTCCAAAGTGGATGCGCGAGGGACAATTGAAGAGATACAGGGTCGTTTGTATGATCATGTAAATAACAGTATTAAGGCATCTGCTGAAAAATATCAACTTGATGTCGTTATTAATAGGGGCAATGCCGTATCGTCTTTTGATGATTTTCTCCGAGCAAGCTGCGCTAAAAATCACAAACTTTATCTTTTTATAGACGAATACGATAATTTCGCCAATGAAGTCATGGCTTCAAAAGTCCACAATAATGATCGTTATGCGGATTTAGTTTATGGCGAAGGCATTTTAAAATCATTATTTAAAAATGTAAAAGCCGCGGCGGCAGGTAATGGATTAGATCGGGTTTTTATTACGGGCGTTTCGCCTGTGATTATGGCGGATATTAGCAGTGGTTATAATGTTGCTACTAATATTTATCGTTATCCGCGTTTTAATGATTTGTGTGGTTTTAATGAAGCTGAAATTAAACAAGCATTACATCAAGTGGCTAATGAATGTCAGCAGAATGGAGAATTAGTGGATATTGAGGCCGCGATGAAAACCATGCGCCAATTTTATAATGGTTATTGCTTTAATCAGCATGATTTGACCTCAGTTTATAATCCTACTTTAGCCCTTTATTTTTTGAAAAGTCTTCAGGAAGAATACCGCTATCCTGACGATTTATTAGACCATAATTTAGGCATGGATCGAGACCGTATTAATTATATCGCGCAATTGCCGAATGGCCCTGCATTAATTCAGCGAATTTGTGATGACAGTCAACAGGTTATTGTGCCGAAATTGCATGATCGCTTTGGGGTCAAAGATATGCTTGAGCAAGAGCAAGAAGAAGAAGCACTGGCTTCATTGTTATATTATCTTGGCGTTTTAACACAAGATAAAGTTGTCGCGCTTGGCAAGCTCCAATTACGCATTCCTAATTTAGTGATTCGCAGTTTATATGTGGAGAAATTACGCAAATTATTATTACCCGATGTGCAACTCAGTGATTTTAGTCAAGCAAAAGAACAATTCTTTATTACAGGCGATTTACAACCCTTATGCGAGTTTATTCAAGAACGACTGAATATTTTTAGTAATCGGGATTATCGCTGGGTGAATGAATTTGCGATTAAAACGGCGTTTATGATGTTATTGTTTGATGATCGTCTTTACATTGTCGATTCTGAACCCGAATTAAAACGACAATATGCGGATTTTACTTTAATTGCACGGCCTGATATGCGTAAATATGAGATGCTAGATCATTTAATGGAGTTTAAATTTGTGAAATTAAGTGATGTGAATTTGAGCGGGAAAGAAGTGCAACATTTATCGGAGAAAGCATTGCAAGAATTACCGCAAGTGCAAGCCGCATTCACCGCCGCATTTGCGCAATTAGAAACCTATCAACCGATTTTATTTGATCGTTATGGAGAAGATATATTGCGCTTGCAAACCACGGCGGTGGTGGCGGTTGAATTTGAGCGGTTGGTGTGGTGGAAAGAAAAATGGCAAAATTAATTCTACAGGTCTAAAAATAATAACCCACTAAGTTAGACAGTGTCGTCACAAGATTTGTAACCAAATCAAGCCAGTATGTATGAATCGACTGTCGAATAGAAGGAGCATTATCCATCGCAAAAAACATGAAGAAAATGGGGTTGCCTGTGCAACTTATTGTCGAAGCCACTAACTTGTCTGCGGCTGAAATAGAGACTTTATAATCACTTATTACACGGAAAAATCACGATGACACGCAAACTCATCAGCTTTGACTGGGCAATTAAAAAAATTCTGCGCAGCAAGGCTAATTTTGGGATTTTGGAAGGGTTTTTATCTGAATTATTATTTACTGATATTCAGATTCTTGAAATATTGGAAAGTGAGGCCAATCAAGACACGGAAGATAATAAATTTAATCGCGTTGATATTAAAGTCAAAGACCGCGATGAGAAAATTTATATCGTAGAAGTGCAATTTTCGCGTGAATTAGATTATTTGCAGCGAATTCTTTATGCCAGTTCTAAAGTAATCACTGAGCATTTGCCTAAAGGTGCGCCTTATTCTGAAGTGAGTAAAGTCATTTCGGTGAATATTTTGCATTTTGATTTAGGTAAAGGCGATGATTATATTTATCATGGCACGACGCGCTTTATTGGTTTGCATAATCAAACCGAATTAGAATTGAGTGCAGAACAACAGCAGTTATATTCTGCGCAAAAAATTGCGGATTTATATCCTGAATATTATTTAATTGAACTGCGTAATTTTAATAATGTGGCAAAAGATACTTTAGATGAGTGGATTTATTTTCTTAAAAATGAGCAGATTGAAGATAATTTTACCGCTAAAGGTTTAAAAGAAGCGAAAGAAACTTTAGACGTGTTAAAAATGAATCCACAAGAACGCTTGGCTTATGAACGTCATCAGGAAGCCCTGCATTATCAAGCCAGTATGTATGAATCGACTTATGTATTGGGGAAATTAGAAGGTCGAATGGAAGAGGCATTATCCATCGCAAAAAACATGAAGAAAATGGGATTGCCTGTGCAGCTTATTGTCGAAGCCACTAACTTGTCTGCGGCTGAAATAGAGACTTTATAATCACTTATTACACGGAAAAATCACGATGACACGCAAACTCATCAGCTTTGACTGGGCAATTAAAAAAATTCTGCGCAGCAAGGCTAATTTTGGGATTTTGGAAGGGTTTTTATCCGAATTATTATTTACTGATATTCAGATTCTTGAAGTGTTAGAAAGTGAGGCCAATCAAGACACAGAAGATAATAAATTTAATCGCGTCGATATTAAGGTCAAAGACCGCGATGAGAAAATTTATATTGTAGAAGTGCAATTTTCGCGTGAATTAAATTATTTGCAGCGAATTCTTTATGCCAGTTCTAAAGTAATCATTGAGCATTTGCCTAAAGGTGTGCCTTATTCTGAGGTGAGTAAAGTCATTTCGGTGAATATTTTGCATTTTGATTTAGGTAAAGGCGATGATTATATTTATCATGGCACGACGCGCTTTATTGGTTTGCATAATCAAACTGAATTAGAATTGAGTGCCGAACAACAGCAATTATATTCTGCGCAAAAAATTGCGGATTTATATCCTGAATATTATTTAATTGAACTGCGTAATTTTAATAATGTGGCAAAAGATACTTTAGATGAATGGATTTATTTTCTTAAAAATGAGCAGATTGAAGATAATTTTACCGCTAAAGGTTTAAAAGAAGCTAAAGAAACTTTAGACGTGTTAAAAATGAATCCACAAGAACGCTTGGCTTATGAACGTCATCAGGAAGCCTTGCATTATCAAGCCAGTATGTATGAATCGACTTATGTATTGGGGAAATTAGAAGGTCGTGTGGAAGGTTTAGTGGAGGGACGGGCAGAAGGTCGAATAGAAGGAGCATTATCCATCGCAAAAAACATGAAGAAAATGGGATTGCCTGTGCAACTTATTGTCGAAGCCACTAACTTGTCTGCGGCTGAAATAGAGACTTTATAATCACTTATTACACGGAAAAATCACGATGACACGCAAACTCATCAGCTTTGACTGGGCAATTAAAAAAATTCTGCGCAGCAAGGCTAATTTTGGGATTTTGGAAGGGTTTTTATCTGAATTATTATTTACTGATATTCAGATTCTTGAAGTGTTAGAAAGTGAGGCCAATCAAGACACAGAAGATAATAAATTTAATCGCGTCGATATTAAGGTCAAAGACCGCGATGAGAAAATTTATATTGTAGAAGTGCAATTTTCGCGTGAATTAGATTATTTGCAGCGAATTCTTTATGCCAGTTCTAAAGTAATCACTGAGCATTTGCCTAAAGGTGCGCCTTATTCTGAGGTGAGTAAAGTCATTTCGGTGAATATTTTGCATTTTGATTTAGGTAAAGGCGATGATTATATTTATCATGGCACGACGCGCTTTATTGGTTTGCATAATCAAACTGAGTTAGAATTGAGTGCCGAACAACAGCAGTTATATTCTGCGCAAAAAATTGCGGATTTATATCCTGAATATTATTTAATTGAACTGCGTAATTTTAATAATGTGGCAAAAGATACTTTAGATGAATGGATTTATTTTCTTAAAAATGAGCAGATTGAAGATAATTTTACTGCTAAAGGTTTAAAAGAAGCTAAAGAAACTTTAGACGTGTTAAAAATGAATCCTCAAGAACGCTTGGCTTATGAACGCCATCAAGAAGCCTTGCATTATCAAGCCAGTATGTATGAATCGACTTATGTATTGGGGAAATTAGAAGGACGGGCAGAAGGTCGAATGGAAGAGGCATTATCCATCGCAAAAAACATGAAGAAAATGGGGTTGGCTGTGCAACTTATTGTCGAAGCCACTAACTTGTCTGCGGCTGAAATAGACGCTTTGTAATCACTTACACAGAAAAACCAACAAATTCAGACAACAACTTGAGAATGACTGACTCCCTGTTCCATTTGCTGTACAAGTTAAAATTTCAACGATATACTTGTCCTGTTAATGGTACATCTGGAGGTTTTATGAGAATTGTATCTTTTACAGAAGCAAGAAATAGCTTAAAAGCCGTATTAGACGCAGCCGTTAATGATGCAGATACCGTAGTTATCACGCGCCGCGATGCTGAAGATGCCGTTGTGATGTCGTTGGATTACTATAACAGCTTAATGGAAACGGTGCATTTGCTGCGTTCGCCCGCCAATGCAGATCATTTGAACCGTTCCATAGCCCAGTTTAAAGCCGGTAAAGTCAGCCAAAGAGATTTAATGGATGAGTAGTCGCTTACTCTCATGGACAGATGAGTCATGGAACGATTACTTGTATTGGCAGACACAAGACAGGAAAACGCTTAACCGTATCAATAAATTGATCCAGGATGTTAAGCGTTCTCCTTTTGAAGGCATCGGCAAACCGGAGGCATTAAAAGAAAATTTAGCCGGTTTTTGGTCGCGTCGCATTGATGACACAAACCGATTGGTGTATGCGGTCGAAGATAAGGCCATCACGATCATTTCATGTCGTTATCACTATTAAATCAAGCACTTATCGCATACCCAGCGGACAACGCATTCACGCATTTAAACGTGACTTGGAATGTGTGTTATTTTTGCCTTCCCAAGCGATCACACCTTTTCTATTGTATTTTAAGAGCGCATTTATGCGTGCATTTTGTATCATCTATGCCACTGTTCGCCAATATCTGCTACATTTCTCACTCAACCTAATAAACCAAAACGAGGGACAGTATCACTATGCCTATTTGTGTGGGGGTGACTAAAGAGCGTCTGCCGCAAGAACGCCGTGTGGCGTTGGTGCCGGAGATCGCTAAACGACTCAAATCATTCGGAGTCACTATCGTCATGGAAACCGGTGCCGGCCAAACGGCAGGTTTCCTCGATCAACACTATCAAGAACAGTCCGTTAAAATTGTTGAAACCGCATCTGCTGTGTATCAGCAGGCAAATTTGATTTTAACGGTCAATGCACCGTCTTCTGAACAAATCAATTTGATGACATCAGACACCGTGTTAATCGGTTTTATGTCGCCGCACCGTGATCCTGATCGGATTCGCCTATTGCAAACCCGTTCGATCACCAGTTTTGCGATGGAACTGATTCCGCGGATTTCGCGGGCGCAATCGATGGATGCCTTGTCGTCGCAAGCGGCTGTGGCGGGTTATAAAGCGGTGATTATGGCCGCTGATTTGGCGATGGTGTTTTTCCCGATGTTGACCACTGCGGCCGGAACAATTCGCCCAGCGAAAGCTCTGATTATCGGGGCAGGCGTAGCGGGATTACAAGCAATCGCTACGGCGCGGCGTTTGGGCGCAATGGTAGAAGGCTACGACGTGCGCGCCGCGACTAAGGAACAAGTCGAATCGCTAGGCGCGAAATTTATCGACATGCCTATCCGTGCCGAAGGCCAAGGCGGCTACGCCAGAGAATTAACCGCCGAAGAACGACAACAACAACAGGAAATTCTGGCTAAACACGTGGCCGCCGCGAATGTGGTGATCACGACGGCCGCCATTCCCGGCCGCCCTTCTCCCAAAATTATTACGCAAAACATGGTCGAACGCATGGCCAGCGGTTCAGTGATTGTGGATTTGGCGGCCGAAGGCGGCGGGAATTGTGAATTGAGTCAAGCAGGAAATACGATTCAACACCGCGGAGTCGTTATTCACGCGCCTTTAAATGTGCCAAGTCAAACGCCTTTGCACGCCAGTGAAATGTATTCGCGTAATTTGTTCAATTTGCTGTCTTTAATGCTGAATAAAACCGGTGAATTAACGCTGGATTGGTCAGATGAAGTGATCAACAGCAGTTGTCTTACCACGGCGGGGGAAATTAAGCACGCACCCACGCGCACTATGGTTGAAGGAGCGAAATCATGATTGAGGGATTTACCGCACTGTATATTTTTATGTTAGCGGCTTTTACAGGTTACGAAGTGATTGCCAGAGTGCCTGTGATTTTACATACGCCACTGATGTCGGGTTCTAATTTCGTACACGGCATTGTCTTGGTGGGCGCGATGGTCGCACTCGGACATGCCCAAACAGGATTGGAACAAACTATTGGTTTTATCGCCGTTGTTTTTGCTGCGGGTAACGCTGTCGGCGGTTACGTGGTGACCGAGCGCATGTTGGAAATGTTCAAAAGCAGTCAAGGAGGTACGAAGTGAGCAATCGAGAAGACTTAGAAAACGCATTAAGCCAACATCGAGAGTCTCTGGCACACTTAGAACATGTGATCAATGATTACGTGCAAACGGCTTCTACCACTACAACACCTCCAGTAGAAACAGTAAAAACATCGGTTGGATATATGCCTTTGATTGAAATCACTTATTTTGTGGCAGCGGTGTTATTTATTCTGGGTTTGAAAAAAATGAGTTCCCCAGTGACCGCGCGCAATGGGATTGTGTGGGCGGGAGTGGGGATGGTGATCGCCACGCTGGCGACTTTTTTCTATCCTGATTTACACAATTATATTTTGATGATCATTGCCATTGCGATTGGATCGGCTGCGGCGTGGTGGACGGCAAAACGAGTCGCCATGACCGATATGCCACAGATGATCGCCATGTATAACGGTCTCGGTGGGGGCGCAGCAGCGGCAATCGCAGCGGTTGAATTACTCAAAGGGACAGAACATCCATTGAGTGTGCAAGTGTTAGCGGTATTGGGTGCGTTAATCGGAAGTGTGGCATTTTCAGGTTCTGTCATCGCTTATGCCAAATTAGACGGCTTGTTAAACAGCACCTTCCGTTTTGCCAATCAACAATTGGTTAATTTAGCCGTATTTGTCGTGACGGTGATTTTAGGCGCGATCATTGTGTATCAAGGCGCGGAGGCTTCTGCATTCTTGATTATGATGTTCTTTATATTGGCATTGGTTTTTGGCGTATTGATGGCCTTGCCGATTGGTGGCGCGGATATGCCGGTGGTGATTTCCTTGTTCAATGCTTTGACGGGTCTGGCTGTGGGTTTTGAAGGCTTTGTTTTAGGCAATGCCGCGATGATCATTGCAGGAACGGTCGTGGGATCGGCAGGGACATTGTTGACTCAGTTAATGGCTAAAGCCATGAATCGCCCCTTAACCAATATTTTATTTAAGAATTTTGGCGGTTCTAGCAGCGGCGGTTCAACCGATGTCGAAGGCAGTATGAAAGCCATTGAACCCAGCGATGCGGCCGTGATGATGGCGTATGCGGGACAAGTGGTGATTGTGCCGGGGTACGGCATGGCTGTGGCTCAAGCCCAGCATAAAATTTGGGAATTGTCGAAAGCCTTAATTGATCGCGGTGTTCGGGTTAAATTTGCGATTCATCCCGTTGCAGGACGGATGCCCGGCCACATGAATGTGTTACTGGCTGAAGCAGGTGTGCCTTATGATTTAATTTTCGACATGGACGAAATCAATGCCGAATTTGAGCAAACCGATGTGGTTTTGGTGATCGGTGCGAATGACGTAGTCAATCCCGCCGCCCGCAAAGACCCCAGTAGTCCAATTTATGGAATGCCCATTTTAAATGTCGATAAAGCGCACAATACCATTGTGATTAAACGCGGACAAGGTAAGGGATTTTCTGGCATTGAGAATCTGTTATTTTACGCCGACAATACTCGCATGTTATATGGCGATGGACAAAAAGCAGTGGCTGAATTATTACAACAGGTTAAAGAGTTTTAAGACCTGTTTTATTTAAAAAAGTCGCGTTTTTTTCTTAATAAAAACACCCCATAGCTAATGAATTGGTATGGGGTGTTTTTTCAGAATTTATAATATTACTTATAATTCATCAATTTGTGCAGAAGATAAGCCTGCCATTCGTGTAATAATTTGGGTCTCCATACCTGCGGCTTTCATATTTTTCGCTATGTTTAATGCGCCCACAGTTTTACCCTCTTCTATGCCCTCTGCCTTTCCCTCCGCTCTCCCCTCTTCTTTAGCCGTCACCATTGCGGCGCGAACGCCTAGATAATCCAGTAGGTTTTTTTCATACGCAGAATATTGTTCTTGGCTGAGATTGGCTAATTCTGCGGTTTTGAAGGCTTTTTGGAAAATCGGCTCATTGAGAATAGCAGGGATATGTTCAAAAGTTTCTAGGTTTTTTAGAAAATAAATCCATTTGTCAAAGTGAGTTTCTAATTCATCCGCTTGCTTGTTGAATAACGGCATTTGTAGGAATTTAAAATGGAGTTTGTCAAAAAATAATTGTCCTTCTTCATCGCGTAACGCAACATCACGACGAAATTTGGCCATTTCCTTCGTTTCATCATAGACAAAATCGAGAATAGCCACAAAATAAACGGGGTCGAGTTTAAATAACCAATCGCCTTTTTTCGCTTGGTCTCGGATGGGGAAAGTGACATAAAAAACGGAGCGGTCTTTAAAAAACTGCAATTTGGCTTTTTGCATTTCAACAATAAAATGTTGTCCTGTGGTGCTAATGCAGCTAATATCAAAAATGGCTTTGCGCTCTAAAGGAATATCAGGGAGTTGCTCCGTATTTTTAAAGTTCAATTCTGCAATTTGATGTTGTTCTGGCAAAAGTTGGTTGAGAAAATCAATTAATAAATCTTTATTGGCTTCTTCACCAAATAGTTTTTTAAAACCAAAATCAGTGTAAGGGTTTAGGTATTTGTTCATGGTCATGTTCTCTCTTGTCTCAGCTACACACTTATAATTCATCAATTTGTGCAGAAGATAAGCCTGTCATTTGCGCAATAATTTGGGTCTCCATACCTGCGGTTTTCATATTTTTCGCTATGTTTAATGCGCCCACAGTTTTACCCACTTCTATGCCCTCCGCTCTCCCCTCTTCTTTAGCCGTCACCATTGCGGCGCGAACGCCTAGATAATCCAGTAGATTTTTTTCATACGCAGAATATTGTTCTTGGCTGAGATTGGCTAATTCTGCGGTTTTGAAGGCTTTTTGGAAAATCGGCTCATTGAGAATAGCAGGGATATGTTCAAAAGTTTCTAGGTTTTTTAGAAAATAAATCCATTTGTCAAAGTGAGTTTCTAATTCATCCGCTTGCTTATTGAATAACGGCATTTGTAGGAATTTAAAATGGAGTTTGTCAAAAAATAATTGGCCTTCTTCATCGCGTAACGCAACATCACGACGAAATTTGGCCATTTCCTTCGTTTCATCATAGACAAAATCGAGAATAGCCACAAAATAAACGGGGTCGAGTTTAAATAACCAATCGCCTTTTTTCGCTTGGTCTCGAATAGGGAAAGTGACATAAAAAACGGAGCGGTCTTTAAAAAACTGCAATTTGGCTTTTTGCATTTCAACAATAAAATGTTGTCCTGTGGTGCTAATGCAGCTAATATCAAAGATGGCTTTGCGCTCTAAAGGAATATCAGGGAGCTGTTCAGTATTTTTAAAGTTCAATTCTGCAATTTGATGTTGTTCTGGCAAAAGTTGATTGAGAAAATCAATTAATAAATCCTTATTGGCTTCTTCACCAAATAGTTTTTTAAAACCAAAATCGGTGTAAGGGTTTAGGTATTTGTTCATGGTTGTGTAGTTAAATAAAAATATTCAGGTATTAAAAGCGTTCAGAGTTTTTACATTTCTAGTGCTAGGAGGGGGGAGTTAGAATAAAAATAAAAACAAGCACTTGACAAATTTCCTCTTTCCTCTTTCTCCCCCTCCTAGCAGGAGGGGGCAGGGGGGGCAGGGGGGGCGGTAGAAATGTTTAAATTCACCACTCTTTTAAGATTCAAGTCCACACTCGCTTGCAATCTTTCTTAAAACGTCATCTATGTGCTTATTAATTTCTATATTAGTAAATCGTAAAAGTTTGATATTCCTTTCTTTTAGCCACTGAGTCCGCGCAAAATCATAATTTTGTTGTTCCATTTCAAAATGATGACTACCATCAATTTCTATAGCCAACTGATGCTCGTAACAGAAAAAGTCCAGAATGAAACGATGAATAGGATGTTGGCGGCGAAATTTTAATCCATGAAACCGTTTATTACGCAAATATTCCCACAATTTACTTTCTTGAGTTGTAACAGAATGACGAAGTTCACGCGCACAAAGTAAAATATTTGGATGTACAAGTTTTATTTTTTCGGTGGACATTGTTTATTCCTTTATTGTCAGGAAGTTAAGTAGGTCGTTAAATAAAAATATTCAGGTATTAAAAGCGTTCAGAGTTTTTACATTTCTACCGCCCCCCAACCCCCCTCCTGCTAGGAGGGGGGAGTTAGAATAAAAATAAAAACAAGCACTTAACAAATTTCCTCTTTCCTCTTTCTCCCCCTCCTAGCAGGAGGGGGCAGGGGGGCGGTAGAAATTTCAATATTCTGTAGATACTAAGGATTTTTCAAGCGTTCTTGAACATCAGCAATTTCAGACTTCAAAGCCTCCAATTCAGTTTGCACTTGAACATCTCCTGAACTTTGTGCCACCAGCTTTTCGGTAATGCTTAAAGCCTGTTGATAACGGGCAAGTGCTTCTTTCCAATCTTCATTTGCCACATAAATTTGTGCCAGTTTGTAGTGGCTAATCATCAAATCGCGTTGTGCTTGGGCATCCGTGGGGTCGGACGCGGCGAGTCGTTTTAAAATATCATACATCTGTTGGTAAGCGCGCAGCGCGTCGTTGGCATTGCCTAAGCGTAACTGCACGTTGCCTATTTTCTCATAGCTGACCGACAAATCGCGTTGTGCTTGGGCATCCGTGGGGTCGGACGCGGCGAGTCGTTCACGAATCTCAAGACTCTGTTGGTAAGCGCGCAGCGCGTCGTTGGCATTGCCTAAGCGTAACTGCACGTCGCCTATTCTTTCGTGACTAATAGACAAATCGCGTTGTGCTTGGGCATCCGTGGGGTCGGACGCGGCGAGTCGTTCAGCAACTTCTAAACCTTGTTGGTAAGCGCGCAGCGCGTCGTTGGCATTGCCTAAGCGTAACTGCACGTCGCCTATCTTGTTATAACTAATCGACAAATCGCGTTGTGCTTGGGCATCCGTGGGGTCTAACTCGGCGAGTCGTTCACGAATCTCAAGACTCTGTTGGTAAGCGCGCAGCGCGTCGTTGGCATTGCCTAAGCGTAACTGCACGTCGCCTATCTTGTCATAACCAACAGACAAATCGCGTTGTGCTTTGGCATCCGTGGGGTTGGATGCGGCGAGTCGTTCACGAATCTCAAAACTTTCTTGATGTGCAGCAAGTGCCTTGTCAATCTTGCCAAATTTTAACCACATATCTCCTGTTCTGTCCAAGTTTATAGCCTTTTCCCGCAAAGCTTTAGGCGTGTTTGGATCAAGGGCATAAATACGCTCTAATAACGCCACATTGCCCTGTAGGGTTTTTTCCACAATTGGCTGGGTGCGGGGGATGTTTTCTAAACCATCCACCAATTGATAAGTGAGTGTGTTAATCGCTTTTAAAGCAATTTCTTTTTGCTCTAAAGCAATATTACGTTGTTCCTCTGCTAATTGTTCATTTTTTACCGCCACTTCACGCGCCGCTACAGCCAATTCTTTTTGCTTCACCGCCTCCTGCTCTGCCGTCCAGCCCCAAATCGCCAAACCGCCCACCACACTCAGTATCACCGCTGCAATCCCCGCCGCTTGCAAAAAACCACGCCGTTGTGCGGCTTTTTGTCGCTGTTTCTCCGCATCAGGTAAATTGGCAATAATCCACTTCTTATCAAACACCCGAAAATAAATCCGATTGCGCACCCATAAATAATTTTCCAATACCCGCACCAAACCCGCTAAACGCAACACGCTAATAATTGGATTGGTGTCATCATCTTTGAGCCGTTTACGCCGCCACACTTGGCGATATAAATCTAAAATTGCCGCATGATCCTGTTCTTTCGCCAATAATTGCGTACGCACATGCTGCAAATTGGTTTCGCTATCGCGGGAACGACTGGAAAAAAACAGCTCCTCACATAAACGATCAATTCCTTTCGCATTCACAATGGTTTTATCATCAGCCACCGCTTGACACAGTTTCTGCGTTAAATAAGGTTGACCATTAGTCCAATAAGCGATTCTTTGCAATAATTTTTGCGCCAATATTGGCTCGCGTTCTAAACCTTGCATTAAAGGCTGCATTTCTTCTAAAGAAAAATCCTGCAAATCAATTCGCTTGCCGATATTAAACGGAGTCATGCGCGTATCGCGGATGAGTTCTGAAGGAGTCACCACACCGATCAAACAAAAGGTTAAGCGTTGTAAATCCGTATCTTGCACACGGTCATTAAAACAAGAGCGAATCGCGGCAAAAAATTCATCCATAGAAAAAGGCAAAGTGCGCACGCTGTCGATTTCATCAAAACCAATCACAAAATAATCATCACTGGCTTTGACCACCGTTTGCACCGCCAACATCCAACGATAAAGCGGATCGAAATCAGGATTATTTTTCCAACATTCAACCAATTCAGCGCGTTTGCCTAAGGACTTGCCTAACACATCCAATAAACTGCGATACCACTTTTCAGCCGAAGTATTGCTTGAGCCTAATTTAGTCAATTCTATAACAGCGACTTGAATATTTTCCTCACGCAGACGTTGTGCCACCCGTACAATTAAAGAACTTTTGCCCATTTGCCGACTATTTAACACATAACAATATTCGGCATTTTTCAAGGCTTGAAATAAATCCGTGTCCGCTTGTCGCTCGATATACGAAGGATTATCAGCAGCTAACGTGCCGCCTGACGCGGAATAATGAAACGTTTCAGTCATTTAGGTTTCTCCTGTTCAGAATATTTGCTTTTCTACCGCCCCCAACCCCCTCCTGCTAGGAGGGGGAGAAAGAGGAAATGAGGTAACTGTTTGTTTTTACTTTAACTCCCCCCTCCTAGCAGGAGGGGGGTTGGGGGGCGGTAGAAATGCCGATATTGTAGATTATTTCTATTTGGGGACTGGGTTAAATTTTAACAAAAAATTACCCCATCAAATGCCGCTGCAAATAACGTTGATACACTTGACAGCGAAATTCAGCCGTTTCTCTGTTTTCTCCCGTCAAAATACCTGCGCTGCGTAAGCGATAAAAATCGTCGTAATTAGGAATTCTTTTCTGAAATAAACTACGCACCACATCAGACAATTCTTTATCCCGCTGCAACAGCATAATAATGCGTCGCAAATGATCACCAAAAACCCCCTCTTCTTGCAAACATTGGGCTTCAAATTCGGCAATAGATAAAGATTTTTTAACCATCTCATTTAAACCCGCTCGCGTTAAATAAGGATGCCCTCCCGTTAAAATAAAAAATGCCGTGATTTCCGCCTGATTTTTTAGCGGATTATTATAACGACGGTTTAAATTAGCCACTTCTTTAAGACAAAAATCTCTCAACACCAATTTAGTCCCGACATTAAAAGGGGATTGATTTTGGT
This sequence comes from Thioflexithrix psekupsensis, assembly GCF_002149925.1. Lineage (NCBI taxonomy): Bacteria > Pseudomonadati > Pseudomonadota > Gammaproteobacteria > Thiotrichales > Thioflexithrix > Thioflexithrix psekupsensis. Next base: position 427,740 of record NZ_MSLT01000023.1, read on the forward strand.
CTTTAATAAACAAATAACTTTCAGTGGCATAAGCAATGGCAATGCTTAATCGATGACAAGGATTATCAGGATTTAAAGCCCGTTCATTATGCCAACTGCGCAATAAAGCAAATACATCGCTGCTAAACTCATGATGAAACAAAAAATCAGCCTCATCAATCGCCCATAAAACCGTTTGTTTGGTTGAGCCGAGAATATGCTCCATAAAATAATTTTCAAAATTAGTCGTTGCCAAACAATCCTCATCCCATACCGATTTGGGCGACACGCTCAATTTCAATTGTTTCCCCAACGCCGTACCAATGCCCAATAAAAAATCATCTAAAGTTTTCATTTGCGACATGGGTAATTTTTGACAATCTGTCCAAATCACACAAATATTGCGTTCACGGGCATCCTGAATTCCACGCGCCAATAACGATGTTTTTCCCACCTGACGCGCTCCTTTAAGCAATATCACACTATCACGCTGCTTTAAAGCCTGCATAAACTCCGCATCAACAGGACGATGGATATAAAAATTAGAATGCAACGGCACTGCGCCGCCAACCATTTCTAATTCATAATGATTTGATTCTACAGCGATTTCTGGCTCAGGTTGTTTTTCCTGCTTTACGCCTTGAATAAATGACCAATGGGCTTGTTGCAATTGCGTCTGTACATACCAGTTCATTAACACATCAGCCGCACTTAAAGCCGATTGAATATAAGCCAATGTAATTGGCTCTTCATTATGCTGATCATGGCTTGCAAAATTACCCAATTTTTGGATCGTTTCTAATTGGGGATAAATATAAGCCAATGGCAATTTTTTATTCTTAAAAAATTCCATGTAATTATCCAAAGTCATGGGCTTATCGGGTTGCTTGCCCATTTCCTGCGTATATAAACCCCGACAAATGGCCTCTGCAAATTTGCGGCTATCCATCAAACGATGTTCAGGTTCAGTCTGATGATTAAAAACAGCTTGATAACGTTTTTCCAAACGAGCGAAATCGTTGGCTTGATCTTCAGTCATAATAAAAACTCCTTTTGTGGGATAAAAGTAAAATATTATATACCAAAATTATGTGAGATATAAAAACAAATTAAGTTTTAATATCTACCTAGATATTAGGTATAAGATACTGTTTAATTTTATTAAACTTAAACACTTTACCTGACAAAAAGGTCTCAAACATACTAGTGACTTCTTTAAAGCTTGATAGGCGATGAAAATTCTTTCTGACCCAATTCTTACCTTGAAGCCAAATATCCTCGACTGGATTTTGCTCTGGGGCATTAGGTGCAAATCTTAATAAACGAACTTTCCATTCTGATTCTGGAAGTCCCCCATTTAATTTCTCTAAATAAGTTCTTAAACCTTCAGAACGATGATAACTTGCACCATCCCAAATAATCACATGACGGGCTTCTTTATATCTGTAAATGAGCCAGTTAATAAAGTCTATCGTATATTTTGTATCAGCTTTCTTTGCCCTATCTAAAATAAATTCTCCCGTATAAATATTCACCGCTCCATACCACGTTTGAGAAGTGCGATAATTACTCATCTTTATTGACGTTCTTTCTCCTTTTTTCGACCAAACATAACCACAAATATCTCCCCACAACTGATGGCTTTCGTCTTGCATCCAGTACATTACCTCTCCACTTTCTATCTGTTCACGCTCCTTATCTATTAAATCCTTAATCTCTTTTTTTTTAGCTTCCACTTTTACCTCATCTTTTGCCGAATTCTCTTTGTGTGTCTTCTTATAACTTAAATTCGCTTCTTCTAATAATTTAGTATAAGAAGTATTTGAAGAATAGAAAACATCATACTCCTCTTTTAAGTATCTCTTTAGTTCCTCTATTGTTATTGTCTTCTTTTCTTGTATCCAATTAATCACATCTTCTCGTTCACGCGGCTTTAAATACCCTGGTGAGCCTTTATACGCTAACTTTAATCCTTCAACCCCTGACGCTAAATAAATGGCTTTCCATTTATCCACAAATTGCACACTGACACAACACGCTAAAGCCGCTTCCGCACGCACAAAACCAAGCAAAGACATTCTTACTGCCATCGCTCGCTTCACTTCTCTCGCTTCACCTGTTGACATTAATTCTTCTAAATCTTCATATCTTTTGTTCATTATTCTCTCCTATTTGAAAAGTATTATTATACGACTCTGAAAAAATTGGTATACATCAAGTTTTTCGCCTGAATTCAGAATGGACAGAATTTCAAAATTTTCAGACAAGCATCACTATTGCCACCAAAATTAAGCCATCCCATTTAACTGGCGAAATGATACAATAGCGCATAATGATATGATTTATAGAGCCGTTCAAAACATGAGCATTTAAGCCCATCAATTACATTAATCGCATTCCCAACTGCCATTGGGAAATGCAAACAATAGGAATATTGAATTTGAGATAATGTTATTCATATTATTACTTGGGTAGGCAACCTAAGAATTTATTACATCAAAGGAGAAATGAGATGTCTGAATACGTTACCTTAGACGGTAATGAAGCCGCCGCGTATGTCGCTTATCGCGTCAATGAAGTGTGCGCGATTTATCCGATTACACCCTCATCACCTATGGCTGAATTTGCCGATCAATGGGCAGCCGAAGGGCAAACTAATTTATGGGGAAATATCCCGTTAATCATTGAAATGCAAAGCGAAGCAGGTGCCGCAGGCACGGTGCATGGTGCGCTGCAAACGGGCGCGCTGACCACCACGTTTACGGCATCGCAGGGCTTAATGTTGATGATTCCCAACTTGTACAAAATCGCGGGGGAGTTGACTTCAGCGGTTTTTCAAGTGGCGGCGCGTTCGTTGGCCGCACAAGGCTTGTCGATTTTTGGCGATCATTCCGATGTCATGGCGGTTAAAAATACAGGATTTGCGCTGTTGGCTTCGGCTTCGGTGCAGGAAGCGCATGATTTGGCTTTGATTGCGCAGGCGACGACATTGGAAGCGCGTATTCCTTTTCTTCACTTTTTCGATGGCTTTCGTACTTCGCATGAAGTGAATAAAATTGAATTAATAGACGATCAAGTGTTGCGTGCCATGATCGATGATGAACTGGTTTACGCGCATCGGGCGCGAGGTTTGAACCCTGATCGTCCTGTCATGCGCGGGACGGCACAAAATCCTGATATTTATTTTCAAGCCCGCGAAACGGTTAATCCGTTTTACACAGCAGTGCCTAAAATACTACAAAAAGCAATGGATCAATTCGCCGAATTGACAGGCCGCCAGTATCACTTATTTGAATACGAAGGCGATCTCCAAGCGGAGCGGATTGTCATTATCATGGGATCGGGCGCGAGTACAGTAAAACAAACGGTGCGCTGGTTACAACAACGCGGTGAGAAAGTGGGCGTGATTCAAGTGCGCCTTTATTTGCCGTTTGATAGCGAATCATTTTTAGCGTTATTACCCGAAACGGTGACGCATATTGCAGTATTAGATCGCTGCAAAACACCGGGTGCCACAGGCGAGCCATTATATCAAGACATTGTGGTCACATTAAGCAGTGCATTTAGCACGGGAAAACGCGCTTCATTACCCAAAATTTGCGGTGGCCGTTATGGTCTTTCTTCTAAAGAATTTACGCCTGCTATGGTAAAAGCAATTTTTGATGAATTAACGCAAGTTTCTCCCAAAAATCCTTTTACCATTGGCATTGAAGATGATATTGGACATACCAGTTTATCTTTTGATCCTGATTTTAATATTGAGCCTGACAATGTGATTCGGGCGATGTTTTTTGGTTTAGGTGCAGATGGCACGGTCGGGGCGAATAAAAATTCAATTAAGATTATTGGTGAAGACCCTGCTTTTTATGCGCAAGGTTATTTTGTTTATGACTCGAAAAAATCGGGATCACAAACGGTTTCTCATTTGCGTTTTGGCCCAGAGCCAATTGATATGCCTTATTTAATTCAATCGGCTAATTTTATTGCCTGCCACCAATTTAATTTTATTTTAAAACAAAATGTATTGGAACGGGCGGCGAAAAATGCAATTGTCTTGTTAAATAGCCCTTATTCTGCCAGCGAAGTATGGGCGCAATTGCCGCAAACCATTCAACGCATTATTGTGCAGCGTGCGCTTAAATTATATGTGATTGATGCCTCTAAAGTAGCGCGTTCTATTGGCATGGGAAATCGCACCAATACGATTATGCAAACCTGTTTTTTTGCCTTATCGGGAGTGATGCCGCGAGAACAAGCCATTGAGAAAATTAAACATGCCATTGAGAAAAGTTACGGTAAAAAAGGCGATGAAGTGGTGAAAAGTAATTTTGCCGCGGTCGATGAAACTTTGGTTAATTTACATGAAGTTTCTATTCCAGAATCGCTTAATAGTGGCTTTGATTTGCCGTCTATTGTGCCTGATTTCGCGCCTGAATTTGTGCGGACAGTGACAGCGAAAATGATGGCAGGAAAAGGCGATGAATTGCCTGTCAGTCTTTTGCCTATTGACGGCACTTATCCTACGGGAACAACGCAATGGGAAAAACGCAATATTTCTCCTTATGTGCCGCAATGGGAAGCGGATATTTGCATTCAATGTGGCAATTGCAGTTTTGTGTGTCCACACAGTGTTATTCGGGCGAAATTTTATAATGAAACGCACTTGGATCATGCGCCTAATGATTTCCGTTCCGCGCCCATTAGCGCACGCGGTTTTCCCGCGACTCGTTACACTTTGCAGATTTATGTCGAAGATTGCACGGGATGCGGTTTATGTGTGGATGCTTGCCCCGCGCAGAGTTTAAAACGCAGCGGCATGAAAGCGATTAATATGCGCGAAAAAGAACCCATTTTGCAACGGGAAAAAGAAAACATTCGTTTCTTTGAATCGATTCCTATTAATGATCGCTCACAAGTTAATTTTTCTTCAGTGCGCGGGACGCAATTTTTACAGCCTTTATTTGAATTTTCTGGCGCATGTGCAGGCTGTGGAGAAACGCCTTATGTTCGTTTATTGTCGCAGTTATTTGGAGACCGTTTATTGGTCGCTAATGCCACGGGATGTTCTTCTATTTATGGTGGTAATTTACCGACAACACCTTGGACTAAAAATGAAGAAGGTCGAGGCCCTGCCTGGTCAAATTCTTTATTTGAAGACAATGCAGAATTCGGTTTAGGTTTTCGTTTAGCCGCAGATAAACATTTAGAAGTGGCACAAGGCTTATTAGAACAGCTTAAACCTGCTTTAAATGCGGCTTTAGTGGAAGATTTATTGTCCGCGCAGCAAATCACGGAATTCGAGATTCGGCAACAACGGCAACGAGTCGAGGTATTAAAACAGGAATTAAACCGCTTAAAAACGCCCTTATCCGCAGCGTTATTGTCGGTGGTGGATCATTTGGTCAGACGCAGCGTGTGGCTGGTTGGCGGCGACGGCTGGGCTTATGACATCGGATCGGGCGGCTTGGATCACGTGTTGGCGAGTGGGCGCGATGTGAATATTTTGGTGTTAGACACTGAAGTGTATTCCAACACGGGCGGACAAATGTCCAAATCCACGCCATTAGGCGCGGTGGCGAAGTTTGCCGCAGCAGGAAAAACGGTAGGAAAGAAAGACTTAGCTTTACAAGCGATTTCTTACGGTAATGTTTATGTCGCACGTATTGCAATGGGCGCAAATCCGCAGCAGACTTTATTGGCTTTGCGTGAAGCAGAGGCTTATTCGGGGCCGTCATTAATTCTTTCTTATAGCCATTGCATTGCGCATGGCATTAATATGCAGCATGGTTTGAGACAACAGCAATTAGCGGTCGCTTCAGGTTATTGGCCATTAATGCGTTATAATCCCCAATTACGCGCTACTGATCATAATCCTTTCGTGTTAGATTCGCCCAGACCTAGAATTGATTTTAAAGATTATGCTTATAACGAATTGCGTTATAAAATGTTGGTTCGTTCTAATCCTGTTGAAGCGGCACGTTTATTGTCTTTAGCCCAAGCGGTGGTGAAACAGAAATGGGCTATTTATGAGGAAATGGCAACGCGAGACGGCAGCCATTTTCACCCCGATGCGCGCCGTGTAGATGCGCAAACGATTGATGCAATAAAGGCTTAACATTAAGGAGACAATCATGGTTGATTTAACGACTTCTTATATGGGTTTGCGTTTAAAAAATCCATTGGTGGCTTCAGCCTCGCCTTTATCGCATACTTTAGCGGGAATTAAGGACTTAGAAAAAGGAGGCGCGGGGGCAATTGTTTTATTTTCTTTATTTGAAGAGCAAATTCATCACGAATCGGCTTTATTTGAACATTTATTGACTTCGGGAACGCAAAGTTTTGCCGAGTCATTAGATTATTTTCCCAGTGTGAATGAATATGAAACGTTGCCTGAGCAGTATTTGGCTTTAATTGCACAGGCTAAAGCGTCGGTTAATGTGCCGATTATTGGCAGTTTAAATGGCATGACGCATAGCGGTTGGATTCAATACGCTAAGAAAATTGAACAAGCAGGCGCGGATGCGTTGGAATTGAACATTTTTTATATTCCCGATGTCACGCATTCCAGTGCGGAAATTGAGCAGCGTTATGTGGACATTGTGAAAACGGTTAAATCGGTGGTTTCTATTCCGGTGGCGTTAAAATTAAGTCCATTTTTTAGCTCTACGGGAAATTTGATGCAATCTTTGGATAATGCAGGCGCGGATGGTTTGGTGTTATTTAATCGTTTTTATCAGCCCGATTTTGATATTCAGACTTTAACGGTAAACTCTACGTTACATTTGAGTTCTAATGAAGAAATTCGTTTGCCGTTGTTGTGGATTGCGATGTTACATGGTAAGGTAAAGGCTTCATTAGCGGCGACTCGCGGCGTAGAAACGTCAGTTGAAGTAATTAAGTATTTATTGGCCGGGGCGAATGTGGTCATGACCACATCGGCTTTATTAAGACATGGTGCGGATTATTTAAGCGTTTTATTGTCAGGATTGGAAGAGTGGATGTTGACGCGAGGTTATGCTTCAGTTGACGAAATGCGCGGCGTAATGAGCCAGCAAAACGTGGCTAATCCAGAAGCATTTGAACGTGCTAATTATATTCGGATTTTGGAGGGATTTAAGGAGTAATGATTGGAGTTAATTAAGGGGAAAAGCGCGCTTTTTTGGGCGCGCTTTGATTGGATTATTTATTTTTTGTCTGAATCAGAATTTACAGATGAACACAAGCGATTCACCTCACTTTCATCTACACCAAATAATTTGGCGATTTGTTCCACAGAAAAACCTTGTTGCAAAGCCAATTGAATACGCTCTAATTTCTCTTGCCCCTTACCTTTCTCAACTCCAATTTCAATGCCTTTCTCAACCCCACGCTGTTCAGCTTTTACTGTAGCTTCTTGTACCGCTTCTTGAACAGCGGTATCAATGACGTTTTTTAAGTCACGATAATATTTAAGCGAGTTTTCGTAATCCTCAAATTGTTGATGACTGAAGCGTGCGATTTCAGCAACCGTAAAGGCTTGTTCAAATATCTCTTCTCTTAGATCAGCGGGAATATCATCAAAGTTCTCTAAGTGCTTGATAAAGTACAACCATTTGTCAAAATGCGTTTGTAGCTCCTCAAGCTTTTTCTTAAAGCGCGGCATTTCAATGAAAATGAAAGTCAATTTATCGTAAAATATTTCACAAACGTCATTACGCAACTGAATATTTTGCAAATAATGCTCCCCATTTTTATGATCATCAAACACGAAATCTAATAATGCAATGCAATACACTGGTTGTAATTGGTAATTCCATTCGCCACGTTCGGCCTGTTCTCTAATAGGAAAAGTCGCATAGAAAACGCTACGATCTTTGAAAAAGTTCTGTTTGGCTTTTTGCAACTCAACAATGAATTTATGACCGTCTTGGCTTTCACAATACAAATCAAAAATCGCTTTACGGTCTAATTCACCAGAACCCAATTGCTCGCTCTTTTTATAAAACAAATCCTGTATTTGATGTTTCGCGGGTAAAAGCTGATTCAGAAAATCAATTAACAAATGTTTATTCGCTTCTTCACCAAATAGTTTCTTAAACCCAAAATCAGTGAATGGATTGATATATTTTGCTTTGCGGTGATTTTGCATCAGCGATGACTCTCTTATTAATGCCAAGAAATAAAATAGGGTTTTTCTTTATCTACTTTTCAAGCGATTCACCTCACTTTCATCGACACCAAATAATTTGGCGATTTGCTCCACAGAAAAACCTTGTTGTAAAGCTAATTGAATACGTTCCAATTTCTCTAATTCCCTACCACGCTGTTCTGCTTCTAGTGTGGCTTCTTGAACAGCGGTATCAATGACATTCTTTAAGTCACGATAGTATTTAAGCGAGTTTTCATAATCTTCAAGTTGTTGCGGATTAAAGCGTGCAATTTCAGCAACCGTAAAGGCTTGTTCAAATATCTCTTCTCTTAAATCAGTGGGAATATCATTAAGGTTTTCTAAGTGTTTGATAAAGTACAACCATTTATCAAAATGCGTTTGTAGCTCATCGAGCTTTTTCTTAAAGCGGGGCATTTCAATGAAAATGAAAGTCAATTTATCGTAAAATATTTCACAAACGTCATTACGCAACTGAATATTTTGTAAATAATGCTCCCCATTTTTATGGTCATCAAACACGAAATCTAATAATGCAATGCAATATACAGGCTGTAATTGGTAATCCCATTCGCCCCGTTCGGCCTGTTCTCTAATGGGAAAGGTCGCGTAGAAAACGCTACGATCTTTGAAAAAGTTCTGTTTGGCCTTTTGCAACTCAACAATGAATTTATGACCGTCTTGGCTTTCACAATACAAATCAAAAATCGCTTTACGGTCTAATTCACCAGAACCCAATTGCTCACCCTTTTTATAAAACAAATCCTGTATTTGATGTTTCGCGGGTAACAGCTGATTCAGAAAATCAATTAACAAATGTTTATTCGCTTCTTCACCAAATAGTTTCTTAAACCCAAAATCAGTGAATGGATTGATATATTTTGCTTTGCGGTGATTTTGCATTAGCGATGACTCTCTTATTAATGCCAAAAAATAAAACAGGGTTTTTCTTTATTCATTTTTCAAGCGACTCACCTCACTTTCATCGACACCAAATAATTTGGCGATTTGCTCCACAGAAAAACCTTGCTGAATAGCTAATTGAAGACGTTTTAGTTTCTCTTGTTCTTCACCTATTTCAATGCCTTTCTCAACCCCAATTTCAATACCTTTTTCAACCCCACGCTGCTCTGCTTCTAACGTGGCTTCTTGTACCGCTTCTTGAACAGCGGTATCAATGACATTCTTTAAGTCACGATAGTATTTAAGCGAGTTTTCATAATCTTCAAGTTGTTGCGGATTAAAGCGTGCAATTTCAGCAACCGTAAAGGCTTGTTCAAATATCTCTTCTCTTAAATCAGTGGGAATATCATTAAGGTTTTCTAAGTGTTTGATAAAGTACAACCATTTATCAAAATGCGTTTGTAGCTCATCGAGCTTTTTCTTAAAGCGGGGCATTTCAATGAAAATGAAAGTCAATTTATCGTAAAATATTTCACAAACGTCATTACGCAACTGAATATTTTGTAAATAATGCTCCCCATTTTTATGGTCATCAAACACGAAATCTAATAATGCAATGCAATATACAGGCTGTAATTGGTAATCCCATTCGCCCCGTTCGGCCTGTTCTCTAATGGGAAAGGTCGCGTAGAAAACGCTACGATCTTTGAAAAAGTTCTGTTTGGCCTTTTGCAACTCAACAATGAATTTATGACCGTCTTGGCTCTCACAATACAAATCAAAAATCGCTTTACGGTCTAATTCACCAGAACCCAGTTGCTCACCCTTTTTATAAAACAAATCCTGTATTTGATGTTTCGCGGGTAAAAGCTGATTCAGAAAATCAATTAACAAATGTTTATTCGCTTCTTCACCAAATAGTTTCTTAAACCCAAAATCAGTGAATGGATTGATATATTTTGCTTTGCGGTGGTTTTGCATTAGCGATGACTCTCTTATTAATGCCAAGAAATAAAACTAGGGTTTTTCTTTATTCATTTTTCAAGCGATTCACCTCACTTTCATCTACACCAAATAATTTGGCGATTTGTTCCACAGAAAAACCTTGTTGCAAAGCCAATTGAATACGCTCTAATTTCTCTTGCTCTTTACCTTTTTCAACTCCAATTTCAATGCCTTTCTCAACCCCAATTTCAATACCTTTCTCAACCCCACGCTGTTCAGCTTTTACTGTAGCTTCTTGTACCGCTTCTTGAACAGCGGTATCAATGACGTTTTTTAAGTCACGATAATATTTAAGCGAGTTTTCGTAATCCTCAAATTGTTGATGATTGAACCGTGCGATTTCAGCCACCCTAAATGCTTGTTCAAAGACCTCTTCTCTTAAATCAGTGGGAATATCATCAAAGTCTTCTAAGTGTTTGATAAAGTACAACCATTTGTCAAAATGTGTTTGTAATTCCTCAAGCTTTTTCTTAAAGCGGGGCATTTCAATGAAAATGAAAGTCAATTTATCGTAAAATATTTCACAAACGTCATTACGCAACTGAATATTTTGCAAATAATGCTCTCCATTTTTATGATCATCAAACACGAAATCTAATAATGCAATGCAATATACAGGCTGTAATTGGTAATCCCATTCGCCACGTTCGGCCTGTTCTCTAATGGGAAAGGTGGCGTAGAAAACGCTACGATCTTTGAAAAAGTTCTGTTTGGCTTTTTGCAACTCAACAATGAATTTATGACCGTCTTGGCTCTCACAATACAAATCAAAAATCGCTTTACGGTCTAATTCGCCAGAACCCAGTTGCTCACCTTTTTTATAAAACAAATCCTGTATTTGATGTTTCGCGGGTAAAAGCTGATTCAGAAAATCAATTAATAAATGTTTATTCGCCTCTTCACCAAATAGTTTCTTAAACCCAAAATCGGTGAATGGATTGATATATTTTGCTTTGCGGTGGTTTTGCATTAGCGATGACCCTGATACAAAGAAATAAAACCAATGATAGACCAAAATTATGTGAGATATAAAAACAAATTAAGTTTTAATATCTAGTTTAAAAAGTATTATTATACGACCAAAAAAATATGAAAGAACCTCTACAATTTTTAGCTATAAATAGAGTTCTTGTATAGGCTCTGAGATTCTGGAAATTCTGATCCGGAACGATATTGACTAGGGAAAGAAAGAAGAAATGGCGCGCCCGGAGAGGTTCGAACTCCCGACCGCCTGGTTCGTAGCCAGGTACTCTAATCCAGCTGAGCTACGGGCGCGTGTGTCAAGAAATGAATTGTACTAAACTGACGAGAAAAATGGCGCGCCCGGAGAGGTTCGAACTCCCGACCGCCTGGTTCGTAGCCAGGTACTCTAATCCAGCTGAGCTACGGGCGCGTTAATTTGTAGACTGTTCTGAAATCCCGTATTAAGGCAGGGGGGATCATTTCTTAATAGAATTCTCAGAATCAATGGCGGAGAAGGAGGGATTCGAACCCTCGGTACCCGTATTTAGGTACGGCTCCTTAGCAGGGAGCTGGTTTCAGCCACTCACCCACTTCTCCAAGCGAGACGCGCATTATATCCACAATCGGACAACATGACAAGTGTTATTTTTTCACGACTGTGGACATTTAACACCATGCTGTCATTTACAGATTGGTGTCGATAAAAGCGGCCAATTGCGATTTGCCCAAAGAACCGACTTTGGTGGCCACCACACTGCCGCCTTTGAATAACATTAAGGTTGGAATACCACGAATGCCGTAGCGAGTCGGGGTGTCTTGGTTGTCATCGATATTCACTTTAGCCACTTTCAACTTACCATCGTAATCTGCGGCAATCTCCTCCAGAATAGGCGCAATGCTTTTGCACGGCCCACACCACTCTGCCCAATAATCAACCAGTACCGGCACACCCGCCTGAATCACTTCTGATTCAAAAGTCGCATCAGTGACTTCGACGATCAGTTCACTCATGAAAATAGTCTCCGAATCCTAAATAAAGCAACCATATCCCCATTTGATCATGATGACAAACAGGTGAATAGACAATAGATTAACACATTATTGTTTATCATATTTAAAATCAATGCGGTGCTGGTTTGTTGCGTATTTTTAATGAATCATCATATTGTATTTTAACGCACAACGCGGTCACAACAACCCAGTGGCCAGCATTTTAGCAGTTACGCCCAGATTAGCAACTCACTGTCGCAAAATAATGGCTCAATCCCCTTTCAATCTCTTGTAAAAAAACAGTGATCACAAGGGAGATTAAAAATTTTTATTATCTTCTTTAATCTGTTTTAACTCCAATTCCAGTTGTTGTAAACGGGCATCCACTCGCGTACTGAGGTAGTAATCTTCACTGGTGGTTAATCGTTGGGCTTCTTTGAGTTGAATAATTGCCGTTTCTAAATCACCATTTAAATAATAAAATTCGGTAAGATTTAAACGAGAACTCACTGGCTGATTTAAACGGCTATGAATTTCTGCTAATAAACGATAATAATCTGAATTTTTATCACGTCCTCTGAATTGATACAATATTTGTCTGGCTTCCTGCGCCTCATCAACAGACATTAATAAACGCGCATAAGTCAAGGTTAATAACTGATCATTCGGATGAAGACGTAAAGCAGATTGTGCTTGGGCTAAAGCGGTTTTCATATCTCCTAATTCACGGTGAATTTCAATAGACAATAATTGATAAGCCACCCGATCCATATCATGTTTTTGCAACCATTCAAGATGGATTTGTGCGGCTTTGGCTTGATGCAAATGCAGTAACGTTAAAGCCAAAGCATAATGTACGGCTGCTTCGGTGCGATAATTTTTGGTGTCTAAGGCTTCTTTTAACTGGCTTAATAATAACGATTTATTTGCAGTGGTCAGCACTAATAATCTGGCACGCATTAAATGAAATAATAAATTGTCTTCACGCGGCGCACTGGGCGGATATTGATCGGCTCTGGCGTAACCTTCGGCAATTCGTTCTACAGTAACAGGATGCGTGCGCAGAAAATCAGGAATTTCTCCCGCTTGATAGCGGTAAGCACTTTGTAAGGCTTCAAAAAACCGCGGCATTCCACGCGGATCAAAACCCGCATCCCCTAAAATTTGCATTCCAATACTGTCCGCTTCTTTTTCGTGCAAGCGGGTGTAATTGATAAAATTTTGTATGTCTAATGCCTGACTGACCACCGCACTGGCGTTGGCCACATCCGAATTCGCGGTAGAAGCAGCCAATCCTGCCAACAACATCGCCACGATACGTGGCACCGCCATTTTGCTTTGTGCCTCGTGGGTGCGCACCGTGTGACGCTGCACCACGTGAGCAATTTCATGCGCAAATACACTGGCTAATTCCGATTCGGTTTGGGTTTTTAAAATAAGTCCCGCATTCATGCCAATATAACCGCCTAAATGCGCAAACGCATTAATGTTCTGATCATTGACGGTAAAAAAATAAAAACGCGATTGTTGATCTTTGCTAAACGACACTAAATATTGTCCCAAAGAATTTAAATAATCGTCTATTAATACATCTTGTAATAATAAACGTTGTTTGCGCAATTCGCGTAAAAAATATTCTCCCATTTCTCGCCCATCTTGTGGAGATAAAATGGCATCAGCCGATAAACCAATATCGGGTAGATCAATCGCTTGCGATGTAATCAAAGGAGAATAAAATAAGAGAGCGAGAAAAAATAACAAATTTTTTAAGTTTTTTAACCGGGACATCGAATTGACCTCGTATGTTCATCAGGTTGCGTTATAATGAAAATCCACCTTTTTATCAGATAGAGTCCATTGAATATGAGTGAATTACACGGCTATTATTTAGAAGATTTATCCGTTGGTTTATCCGAACGTTATGCCAAAACCATCACCGATGCGGACATTGTTTTATTCGCGGGCGTTTCTGGTGATACTAATCCCGTGCATATTAATCAAGAATTCGCTGAACAAACCTTATTTAAAGGGCGAATTGCTCACGGTATGTTGACGGCCAGTTTAATTTCTACCGTATTGGGTACAAAATTACCCGGTCCGGGTGCGATTTATGTCAGCCAACAATTAAAATTTAAAGCCCCCGTGCGTATCGGTGATACCGTAGTCGCTATTGCCACGGTGAAAGACATTATCGCGGAAAAACGGCGCGTCGTCTTGGAAACCGTGTGTAAAGTCGGCAGCACCACCGTTTTAGAAGGCGAAGCCGTGTTAATGGTGGATGTACGCCGCTAATTTCTTGTTTTCAATGGGAATAGGCTAATTAACCTGTTCCCAACTCATCACCAATGGCTTTTCATTTGTGCTACTTTTTAATAAAAAAATGGGATCAGTATCGTGAATGCGTTATGATGAATGCACTGTAATAGGGCAGTACATCGCATCGCTCTTTTTCTAGCACTCATGAAACGAGGTTTAGCGTAATGATTGAAATAAGAAGACTTAACGCATTAGATAATGATTTTTGGATTCAACTCAACACCTTATTGGCTTGGGATAGTGTAGCAGATGAACAAGTCATGCTGTCTGTGCGCGACATTATTCGCACGGTACGCCAGCAAGGTGATGGGGCATTGGTTGATTATACCAAGCGTTTTGATCGGCGCGAGGTGTCAGACATTCAAGAGTTAATCATTCCCACAGAACGATTACAACAAGCCTTATCAAGCTTAGACAAGAATCAACGCCGCGCCTTAGAACAAGCCGCCGAACGTATTCGAGATTACCATTTACGCCAAAAACAAGAATCATGGCAATACACTGAAGCGGACGGCACTGTTTTAGGGCAGCAAGTGACTGCTTTAGATCGGGCAGGTTTGTATGTACCTGGCGGAAAAGCCGCTTATCCCTCTTCTGTGTTGATGAATGCGATTCCCGCTAAAGTCGCTGGGGTGGCTGAAATTATTATGGTGGTGCCTGCGCCTGATGGTTTGTTAAATAATATGGTGTTGGCTGCGGCCATGTTGGCTGGCGTGGATAAAGTTTTTAGTATTGGTGGTGCGCAGGCGGTGGCGGCGTTGGCTTATGGTACGGCAACTGTGCCTAAAGTGGATAAAATTGTCGGTCCTGGCAATATTTATGTGGCCACGGCTAAAAGTATGGTGTTTGGTGCGGTGGGGATTGATATGATCGCGGGGCCTTCGGAGATTTTAATTATTTGTGATGGCGAAACGGATCCCGATTGGATTGCGATGGATTTATTTTCTCAAGCAGAACACGATGAACAAGCGCAATCGATTCTGGTGAGTCCCGATGCGGCTTTTTTAGATGCCGTACAGCAAAGTATGACTCAATTGTTGTCACAAATGCCCAGAGCGGAAATTATTAAAACTTCGATTGCGCAACGCGGGGCGTTGATTCATGTCGAAAGTTTAGAACAAGCGATAGAAGTGTCGAATTTTATTGCACCAGAGCATTTAGAACTGTCGGTGAATGAACCTAAAACGTGGTTAGGAAAAATTCGTCATGCTGGGGCGATTTTCATGGGACGTTATACCGCAGAGGCTTTAGGAGATTATTGTGCGGGGGCGAATCATGTGTTACCTACATCGCGCACGGCTCGTTTTTCTTCTCCATTAGGTGTTTACGATTTTCAAAAACGTTCCTCGATCATTTACTGTTCTGAAGACGGCGCGAACCGATTGGGAAAAATTGCCTCCACACTGGCACATGCTGAGGGTCTCACCGCTCACGCCCGTTCGGCCGAATATCGTATTGTGCAGAATTTGTTGGAATCTTAGAAAAGTGCTTGTGTCCAATTTTTAAGATTTTTTCAACCGACTGATGTTTATGGGGAGTGGATAAAAAAGCAGTTAGTGTAAAAAGTGCTATAGATAGAATGCTATACTTTTCAATGGGCTAACTGCTACAATCTAAAGTAACGAAGCAATCATTTTAGAACGGGTTTATTCTTGGTAAAAAGAACGACTTGGATGATCAATGAGAAAAGAGGATAAATAGCATGAACATTCACGATACTCCCGCGCCAACATTAGAAGATATTTGGCGTTTATTTCAGGAAACGGATCGTCAATTTAAGGAGACTGACCGTAAATTTCAGGAAACGGATCGTCAATTTAAGGAAACCGACCGTAAATTTCAGGAAACGGATCGTCAATTTAAGGAAACCGACCGTAAATTTCAGGAAACGGATCGTCAATTTAAGGAAACTGACCGTAAATTTCAGGAAACGGATCGTCAATTTAAGGAGACTGACCGTAAATTTCAGGAAACGGATCGTCAATTTAAGGAAACTGACCGTAAATTTCAGGAAACGGATCGTCAATTTAAGGAGACCGACCGTAAATTTCAGGAAACTGACCGTAAATTCAGAGAAACCGATAAAAAAATTGGGGAGTTGGGCAATCGTTTGGGTGAGTTTGTCGAGGGTTTAATCAAGCCTTCGGTGGCTCGCTTGTTTCAAGAACGCGGCATTTTGGTGCATAAAACCTTCAGCGATGTCAGTGCGAATAATCCAGAATTAGATTTAGCCACACAGATTGATTTGCTGCTCATTAATGGCGAAGTGTGTGCCTTGATTGAAGTAAAAAGTAAACTGGATATTGACGATGTCAATGAACATATTGAACGCATGAATAAATTCAAGCCGTTATTCCCTGAATATGCAGACAAAAAAGCCTATGGCGCAGTCGCCGCGATGGTGATACCAGAGGATGTGGCAAAATATGCGTACAGAAAAGGTTTTTTTGTCATTGCCCAGAAAGGTGAAATCGCTGTCATTTTAAATGATGATAAATTTAAACCCGCCACATGGTAATTTTAAAGTAGCAGAAACTAATAAAAATAAAGCCGTGTTTGTACTAAAATCAAAAGCAAAAAGTGTATCATTACCTTTTGATGTTCAAGATATACTTGATGTGGTCAAAATTAGCAGAACGGGCGAGTAAATTAGAACGACTTTTAAAGTGCCTTGCAACAGTCCCTCGATCCGAATTTTATTTTCGCAATCCTACGCCAATCCCCACGCTTCTCCACAACACAACAACAAAAATTGCTCGGTAGTGGCGAAGATATTGTTAAAAAAAAGAGAAATAAGCATGATCAAATTGCGCCAAATTAGCCTACAACGTGGACAGCGGGTGTTACTAGATGCGGTTGATTTAACCGTTTTTGCCGGGCAAAAAGTAGGATTTATTGGCGCGAATGGGTGTGGTAAATCCAGTTTATTCGCCTTGTTACGCGGAGAATTACATGTAGAACAAGGGGAATTAGAACTGCCCAGTCAATACACCATCGCTCATGTGGCCCAAGAAACACCTGCTTTATCCATTCCTGCGTTAGATTACGTGTTGCAAGGCGATCAGGAATTACACCAATTAGAACAAGCCCTAAAACAAGCCGAACATGATCACGACGGCATGAAAGTCGCGGAATTACATGCCCGTTATGACAGCATCGGCGGTTATACGGCGACGGCGCGGGCGGCGCAATTGTTACACGGTTTAGGGTTTACCGTCGGCAGCGAATGGCAGCCGGTGGATACTTTTTCTGGTGGTTGGCGAATGCGGTTAAATTTGGCACAAGCCTTAATGTGTCGCTCGGATTTGTTATTGTTAGATGAACCGACTAACCATTTAGATTTAGATGCGGTGTTGTGGTTTGAACAATGGTTGGCGTGTTATACAGGAACTTTGTTATTAATTTCGCATGATCGGGACTTTTTAGACAATGTGGTAAGCCACATCGCCCACATTGAACAACAAAAAATTATTTTATACACAGGTAATTACGCCAGTTTTGAACGACAACGCGCTGAAAAACTCGCCCTACAACAAGCCAGTTATGAAAAACAACAACGCGAAATGGCACATATTCAGCATTTTGTGGATCGTTTTCGTTATAAAGCCTCAAAAGCCAAACAAGCCCAAAGTCGTTTAAAAGCCTTAGAACGCATGGAATTAATTTCTGCGGCACATGTGGATTCTCCTTTTCATTTTGATTTTTTTCCGCCAGAGAAAAGCTCACCTTTATTAATTGCTTTAAATCATAGTGATGTCGGTTATGGTCAGACCACTATTTTACGAAAAATTAATTTCCGCATTCATCCCGGAGATCGAATGGGTTTACTTGGGCCGAATGGTGCGGGAAAATCAACTTTTATTCGTTTATTAGCGCGTGAATTAACGCCACAAACGGGAGAACAAATTTGTGGCGAACATTTAAAAATCGGTTATTTTGCCCAACATCAGTTGGAACAATTAGACGCGCAAGCCTCACCAGCCTTGCATGTGCAACGTTTATCGCCTCATGCGACAGAACAGAGCATACGTCAATTTTTAGGGGGCTTTGGTTTTATTGGGGATCAAGCCTTATCTCCCGTGGCTCCTTTTTCTGGTGGTGAGAAAGCGCGTTTAGTTTTAGCGTTATTGGTGTGGCAAAAGCCGAATTTATTATTATTAGATGAACCGACCAACCATTTAGATTTAGAAATGCGTCACGCTTTAACGCTGGCATTGCAAAATTTTCAAGGGGCTTTGGTGGTGGTTTCTCATGATCGGCATTTACTGCGCACCACAACGGATCAATTGTGGTTAATTGCACAAAATGCAGTGAAACCTTTTGAGGGTGATTTAGAAGATTACAAACAATGGTTGTTGGCGCACCGTGCCGCTGAACGCGCCGAAAAAAGCCAAAATAGCCCCGTTGTCACCAAAGAAGAAAAAAAACAGCTTAATACACAAAGACAACAACGTAAACCCCTACAAAATCGCTTAAAACAATTAGAAAAACAATTGGATCGATTAAGTGAAGAAAAACAGAAGATTGAAACGGCATTGGCCGATCCTGCTGTTTATACGATTCCAGAGAAATCAGCGAGTTATGTCCGTCAACAAATGGAAATTAGTCAACAATTAGAAAGTTTGGAAACGGAATGGCTTGATGTGACTGAAATGTTGGAAGAATTAGAAGAGACTTAGAACGCAACGATAGGCTAAAAAGGCTTATCTTTTTGGAAGCAATCACTGCAATTGAGTTAGGGTATTTTTTTATTTTTATTTCATTTTTTAGGAGTCTACGATGAGAATTATTAGTTCTTTAATTGGGTTTGCTTTACTATTTTTTTTGGCTTGGCCTTACATTAACGTTTATCGTCTAAGCGGTGCAGCGGCTGCGCCTCAATCTCCAGCTTTAGAAAGTATGTTGGATATGGAGTCTATTCGCAAAACTTATCAAGCCCAATTGGAAAAAAATATCCAAACCACGGTAAATAGTACCGGTGTTCAAGCCAATGGTATTTTGGGCAATGTGCTGCAAAATATCGGTAATCTGGGCGGAATGGCAGTAGAACAATATGTGGATGTCAATTGGGTGCGGCAACAATTACAAGGCACTGCCACAGACCCAACTTTGTGGGGATCAATGGATTATGCTTTTTTTGAATCGCCCACTCGTTTTGTGGTGCGTAAAGGCAAATTGGGCGAAAATCCAACTTTTGTTGAACTCACATTACAAGATTGGTCTTGGCGTGTGACTGCAATTTATTAGGGCATTTTCTTCCCTTTTTTGCAATTGTTTTTAACCATCTGAATTGTCTGAATCGAAATGTGTAGATTCAGACAATTTTCATTTACTCAACAACAATGGAATTGGCATGACAGTCCGAACTCGCTTTGCCCCCAGTCCAACCGGTTATTTACATATTGGTGGCGTGCGCACCGCTTTATTTTCATGGTTATATGCCAGACAACAGCACGGGCAATTTATCCTCCGCATTGAAGACACTGATCAAGAACGCTCCAGTGAAGCCGCAGTTCAAGCCATTTTAGAAGGCATGACTTGGTGTGGTTTATATCACGATGAAGGGCCTTTTTTTCAAATGCAACGCATGGCGCGTTATCAAGAAGTGATTCAACAATTATTAGCGGAAAATAAAGCCTATTATTGCTATCGTTCTAAAGAAGAATTAGAACAATTGCGTCATGAACAAATGACTAAAGGGGAAAAACCCCGTTACGATGGTTATTGGCGAGATCGTCAAGATTCTCCGCCCGCGGACAGTCAACCTGTGGTGCGCTTTAAAAATCCATTGGTCGGTGACGTGGTGTTTCACGATTTAATTAAGGGAACAATTCGCGTCAGTAATGAAGAATTAGACGATCTCATTATCGCTCGCGCCGATGGTACACCGACTTATAATTTTACCGTTGTGGTTGATGATTGGGACATGGGGATAACGCATGTGATTCGTGGCGATGATCATGTCAATAATACTCCACGGCAAATCAATATCTTACAAGCACTGGGCGCGCCTGTTCCGCAATATGCTCATTTACCCATGATCTTAGGTCACGATGGCCAGCGGTTATCCAAACGGCATGGTGCGGTCAGTGTAATGAATTATCGAGATGAAGGCTATTTACCCGAAGCTTTGTTGAATTATTTAGCGCGTTTGGGCTGGTCGCATGGGGATCAAGAAATTTTTTCTTTAGAAGAATTAATTGCTTTATTTGATTTAAAACAAGTCAATGTTGCCCCTTCTAAATTTAATCCTGAAAAATTACTGTGGTTAAATCAACATTACTTGAAAACCTTACCGCCAGAAAAGATTATTCCTCACTTGCAATGGCATTTTGATCAACTCAACATTGACACTGCACAAGGGCCTGCTTTAGCCGAACTCATTAAAGCACAAGCCGAACGCGCCAAAACGTTAAAAGAAATGGCAGAAAATAGCCGCTATTTTTATCAAGAAGTTCGCCACGATTCGCAGTCTGTGGAAAAACATTTGAAAGCGGAGATTAAGCCAGTGTTGCAAGCCTTACACGATGCGTTGGCCAGTTTAACTGAGGCTGAATGGCAAGTGACAACCCTTCATCAACGCATTGAGCGCGTGGCCGCTGAACAAGGTTTAAAAATGGGCAAAGTGGCGCAACCACTGCGCGTGGCCATCACGGGAGGGACGGTGTCGCCGTCGATTGACTTAACCGCTTGGTTAATTGGCAAGGCACGGTGTTTGCAGCGACTGGTCACCGCTATTCAGATGATAAACTGACATAGCCCACAATAAGATGACATCGCTTGCATTCGCTCTGAGGCAACAACCATGACACTCACCCGTAAAAAAGTTCACGTGTCCATTCAAATCAGTAATGGCGCGCATTTACAAGGCACAATGATTATTGAACGAGACACCCGTTTGTCTGATGTTTTTAATAATCTGAAAAAAGATTTTATCGTCGTCACCGACAATGGCCGTCAACCCCATATCGTGAATAAACGGCATATCATTCAAATCATGGAATTACCTGAAGAAGGTGATTCTGAAAACGAACACGAAGACGATGATCAAGATTATTTAGAACTGCCCGGAAATTGATTTTTTCCCATTGTGGCGGGATTCCTGCCGGTTCTTGGGTGTCGGGCGCGGCTTTGACACCCTCATGTCATGATAAAACACATTAAATTAACACTGTTAGTCCTTGCAAAATATAAAAAAAACTCGCATCCTTGCCAGAAATGTGGTTGAATAAACAAGAGACCTTTCCGCTTTACCGTGACGACTCCATCAAAAAACAATTGGTCTGAGGACTTTGGTTATGAAACCCTACGCATTGATGCTACTCATTGCTTTATTTGCCGTGTCGGGCTGTCGTTCGTTTCCTGCGCCGACCCATCACGCTTACACCACTCAGCAAGAATTACTCTCGGCTTATCACTGGGATGTTTTGGCTGAACACATCGCGGTACAACTGCGGCAAACCCTTGATTTGACGTTTGTTGATGGCGCAATTCGTCCTGCCGTTTTTTTACGCCATACCGTAGATTCGGAAAAAATTCCTTTTCTCAATGGGCTACACTCGCAATTACGTACTCGTTTATTACAACAAGGCATTAATGTGGTGACAGACACACAATATGCCGATACATTAATTATGGACGTAAAAGCCCAAGTGGTTGAACATGCCTCACCTTACAGCGAAGTCAGACGTGGGGGACGGGTTTGTTTTAATTGCGCACCCAGTCGTGTGCCTTATGGCGAGGTGATTGTATCAACGGCAGTCACGATGGGGCCGCAATATATTTTCAGCAGTGAAGATGTTTTTTATACCCGCGCCATTGATTTTGATTTTTATGAGCAACCCGGCAAAGTCTATCAGGTGGTTAATCAATGAATAAGTGGACACGGTGGTTAATTCTTCCCAGTTTACTGGTGTTAAGTGGTTGTGGTCTGGTTTCTAATAAGAAGGAAATCCGCGATGCGGACTTAGTGAAAGCCAGTTATCAAGCCGCGGATGCGTTAGTCAAAAACGCGCCTCAATTGCAGTTATACCAAAGTCGTCCTATTTTGGTGGCGAGTTTTGTGGACATTGATGATGTACAACGTTCTTCGACTTTTGGGAGAATGGTAGCCGAGCAAGTGGGATCGCGTCTGGCACAACATGGTTACAAAGTGATCGAGGTCAAAGTGCGCACCGACACTATTTTTACCAAAGGCAACGCTTATTCCAGCGAAGGCGAATATTTGTTGTCGCGTGAGTTGCAAGACATCAGTCGCCACCATGATGCGTACGCTTTAGTGGCTGGCACTTATGGGGCGAGTAAAGAAGTAGTGTATGTCACCACTAAACTGATCCGAGCGCAAGACAACATTATTATGTCTTCTTACGATTACAGTTTGCCAGTGGGTGACAATACACGTAATTTGTTGCGTGCGGCAACGGCCTCGCGTCGGTAGGCAGGAAACTTAAATCGTATCTAATGGATGACATTCACCTTACCATTGGTGGTGAATTGAGTATGAAACAACAAGCAGCGCGGTAATGTTCTTCTAACAGCAAGGCATACCGCGCTCTTTTTGTGTTGCAATAATTGCAGTTGACCACCTTATCTTGTCTGTTACAATAGGGGGGTGTTTTGTATTTTTTGTGTTTTGCTGAATTATCTAACACATCTCTGAATCCATAAACCACTTAAATTACCCCATTCGGAATGAATAAACTATGGCTAAATTTCTCAATACCAGCGCAACCAATTATTTTCTTGAAGAACTGATTAAAAACGCAAAAGATCGGCTGATTCTAATTAGCCCTTTTTTGCGGCTGAACGATAAAATTAAGGAGTTACTCGAAGATAAGAATCGTCTTAAAATAGATGTGCGCGTGGTTTATGGTAAAAACGAATTGCAGCCCGAAGAAATTAAGTGGTTAAAAGATTTAACTTATCTGCGCACCAGCTTTTGTAAAAACCTTCATGCCAAATGTTATCTTAATGAAGAAACCTGCATTATTACCAGTCTGAATTTATACGAATTCAGCCAAGTGAATAATAATGAAATGGGCGTTCTTGTCCAACGTTCAGAAGACACGCAATTGTACAATGAAACTTATGAAGAAGCCCAACGCATTATTAGAATTAGCGACGAAATTCGCATTTCTGTAGAAACGGTAGAAAAAGAAGTAGAGATTTCTCCCCAAAACAGCGATGAATCCAGCCCCAATAAATTAACCACGTCTAAATTGGCGCAAAAACTGGGTTTAAAAACACCAGAATTGTTAGAAAAATTAATCCAAGCAGGCTATCTTGAACCCCGCGACGGGCTGAATTTTATTACCCAAAAAAGCAAACAAGCCGGTGGCGAATTCCGCAAAAGCCCAAAATATGGCAGCTACCTTCTCTGGCCAGAAGATTTACACCCCTAGGCTGTGTCATTACAAGGTTGTTTGCCACTTTAGTTTTACAACTATCAGGCAAATTTTCAGACATTTCTACGATTCGATGAATCAAGCTGTCAAAAAAATAGTGCCGCTTATCTTGAAAAGATACTGAGAAATTCCGAATTAACGCCCTATTTCCAAAGCCTCTTGAATTTGATCAATAATAGGTTCATCTTCTGGCGCAATGTCCACCAATAAACATCCCGTACAATGCCATTTTGGATCGGCATCTGGACTGTCCCATTGCGTTTCTACGCGGACTTCTAATCCTGCTTCGGTAAATTCTTCTAAATCGGGCAGGCGAATATTTAAATCAATGACTTGATCTAATGGCAAAGCATGATCGCTTAATATCACAATTTGTTCCGCAGAAATATCGCCTAAATAACCTAATAATTCGCCACTGTGTTGGTTATAAATTTCTAAATAAAATGGCAGGTTTTTGCGGGTGAATGGGACTTGTTCCATTGTCGTCTCCTGTCTTTTTTGCTTATTTCAATGGTCATTATATGCCATTTTTCAGGAGCTACGATCAGCCGATCCGAGTTCGGCTTGATGTAAACAGGGATCAAGAGTATACAGCAGGGCTTGCAACAACAAACTAACATCTTCCCGCCGCCGCGCATCCACCTCAAACAAGGGCGGATTGAGTCCATGTGCTTGCAATGCCAAGTGATATTCTTCTAAATTGGGTTTGGGATTGATGTCCATGCGCGTCACACCAATGGCCACTTTAGTTTTATGAATAAAATCACGAAATGCTTCTAAGAAAAAATTTAAATCAGCTATCGGTTGATCGCGGGCATTATCAATTAATAAAATTAATCCCAATCCCCCCTCAGTCAGCAATTCCCACATAAAATTAAAACGCTCTTGCCCCGGTGTTCCGTACAAATGAATTTTATCTTTACTGGGTAATTTAATCACCCCATAATCCAATGCCACAGTAATGGTGGTTTTATATTTATTGCGATTGCGCTCTGGATCGGTATCTTTAGCTTCTGTGGTGACCACAGGAATATCACTTAATGCCGCAATCGCCGTTGATTTCCCCGCACCTGATGGCCCTGTGAAAATTAATTTATAATTATTCATGACAATTATCCCGTAATGTGGGCTAATAAACGTCTTAATAAACCCCGTTTTTGATGTTGAGCAGGTTGATTATTGTGACGATTATTATAATGATTATTACCATTTTCAGCAGAGGCTAAACCAATACTGTGTGCGGCACTGTAAAAAGAGAAAACATAACGTTGATAAATTTGCAACAATTCCCCCGTCGCCAATAAAGACAATGGTTTTTCCATCCATAATGCCGCAATTTGTAACGCATAAGGTGTTACTACGAGTCGGGTAAAATTCGGCCAACGTGTTAAAACAATCGGACTATTCAAATCGGTATCTTGTGGTAAACGTCCACGAGCCGTCCATAAACTCATTTTCCACAATAATAATTCCAAAGAACTTTCAATTAAACGATGTTGTTTTAAATAAAGCTCTGTTTGCGTTTGTCCGAAATGCTCAATACGCGATGGATGGCACTGCATGGGCAATGAAGCCATTGTATGCAATTTACTGTCATTAAAACCTGCGCCATAACACACTTTATTTAACTTCGGTAATAAAATTAACGGTTCAGATAAATTAGTAAATAAAATACCATTAATATCCGTTTTCTTTTTTGCCAATAATAACTGTTGTTGTAAACAACCTTGTAAATATTTTTCAGGTTGATAAAATAAACGGTGGTTTTCTACCGAATTATCAGGACTAATATCAGGCGCATGACCGCAGAATTCATGAAAGGCTTCTTCTCGCGTTTCTACGGCAATATCGGTTGCCAAGCGCACTTTATTTTTTTCCGCGGCGACTGTAGAAATAGAAGTGGTCGTGGGCATTTGTTCTGCTTTTTTTAACGCATTTAATAAATTAGCCACACTCAATGGTTTTTGCACCACAATATCATGGCTTTCTAGGGGCGTTAAAGAAAAAATAATCGTCGGCAAATGGGGGTGTTGTTCTCGATAGTGTTGCCACAGCTTATCTGCCTGCCAATGATCGCGATCAAAAATCACCATATCGGCCTTTTCAACGGCATCAATTAATTGATAATGACCTTTTGCTGGTCCTGAAAAAACCATCATTAATAATTGGCGACCTTGCTGATCCATGCCCACTGCGGCAACAGAGATAACTTTTTTATTTTCGGTACTCATAATGTGGAAATAAACCCAGTGGGAAATACTGTCTAATGGGCAAAAAACAGTCCATATTTACGAAATCAACTCACAGTGAGCTTGATCAAAAAAATACACTCCAATCAAGCTCACAACCAATTGAAATAAATGATTATTTCATTTTATCTAATTCAAGCAATTTATTGGCTAGGGTGTTAGACAAAGTATGTAGTTCCGTCAACGCGGCTTGCGCACCTGTCTCATCTCCCGCGGCTTTTTTGGCCAAGGCTTCTTGACCCACTGTGTGAAAACGCTCGTGGGGTTCAAATAAACTATCAAATACCACTTTGGCACGGGGGTCTGTGAGGGATTCTACTTCACTAACTCCTTCATTATAAAGCCATTTTCCTAATTTACAGGAACAATGATCCATACCCACAAAGTTATCTTTACCTTTCAAGGTGGCATCCATTTTTTTTAAATACTGAACGTGATCGTTCAAACGCATCATGAAAAATGCCTTAGCAACCATGATGTAACTCCTAAAGTAGCGGCAGCAATAAAAGCAGAGTAAATTATAATTGATTGTTTTAAATCAATTTTTCAATTTCCTCGGCTGCTCGTTTTAGATCAAGAAAGATCAAACCTAACTTAGCGGTTGACTTCGCCACCACACTGACTACAGTATCGGGGCCAGCATGGGTCATGACGACATAGCCGTTGCGTCCTTTGATTAACACTTGTTCTAATTCACCACGCCCCAATTCGTCTGAAGTGCGCTCGCCCAACGACAACATCGCCGCCGCCATTGCCCCCACCCGATCTTCGTCCATCGAACTGGGCAACAAGGCCGCCATAATCAGACCATCCGTTGAAATCACCGCTGAGGCTTCGATTTCAGCCGAAGTGCCGTTGAGTTTGCTGAGGGTGGCTTTAAGCATTTCTTCGCGCATGAGATTACTCCTATTTGAATGACACGCAAGGGATGCGTGAGGTGATAAGGCTCTGAGATTCAATTGGATTGCCATCATTAATCCACAGAGTTTTTCTGGCAATCAATTGATTTTTATATTAAAAAAAATAAGTTCCGACACTTTCAAAAAAAATGGTGACGATATTTCGACTGTTTGACATTCGCATGGACAGGAAAGTATCTATAATTTCGACTGATGGTGATCGAAGTGAATAGTTTAACACCACGCCGTCTATTGCCATACTATGACAATCGAATTTTCAGTGGTGTTATTACAATAATAGTGGTTATTGGAAAAAGTCGGTAGGGAATAAGTGGATTTATTAAAATAAGCGTTTAATCATGCCTGAAAAAACAGAGACAATTTTGAAAAAATAAGGTGTGAATTTGTATTTTAAAAAATTGACAAAATTTATTTGTTCTGAAAAAGAAAAAATCAGAAAACCACTCATTAATTCTGATTCAAGCCGATATTTCCACCGCTAATTTAACGGCATTTAATAATTCATCAATGGCTTGTTGTCGCGCTTTAAACCACAGTAAAGAATGTATTGTATGAAGTCGCCAGCCTTTAGCAATTAACACCTGTTCACGCAGACGCTCCCGTTCTGATACGCTGGGCAATTGGTGATAATGTGAACCATCATACAAAATACCTAGAACATAATGCGCATTGTCTTTAGTATCACATACCGCAACAGGCACACGAAATTGTCCCACGCCCACATGCGTTTCAACTAAATAACCTTGTTTAATCAATAAATTAGAAATTGCATCAACAAAGGCTTGATCCCTTCCCACGTCACTGGTCATGTCGGCAGTGAGAACCGATGGCGAGACTTCAATCGAATGCAGCCACGCCGACAAAGCCCTTAACCCACGCCGCGATTGCTCCGTTAAGCGAATATCAGACGATTTTAAGGAAGTAAACACTTGAAATTGCATTCTGGCACGGGTAATCACCACATTTAACCGTCGCCAACCTATTTCCGTCGCCAAAGGGCCAAAATAAGGCTGACATTTCCCCTCTTCATTCTTGCCATAAACAGTAGATAAATAAATCACATCGCGTTCATCTCCTTGACTGTTTTCTAAGTTTTTAATAAAGAAAGATTCGGGAGAAATATCTTGTATCTTTAACCAATCGGCTAAAACTTGATCTTCGGCAACGGCTTGATCTAATAAATCAGTTATTAAATAAGATTGAGGTAAATTAAAAGTAATCACCGCTAAAGAACGGCGTGGATGTTCTCGACAATGTTGTTGAATGGCAGCGACAATGGCGCGGGCTTCGACTTCGTTTTGTCCTTTGCGATAAAGGGCTTGAGAAAAATAATGACGTTGCACACCATAATCCACATGTCGCGCAAAAGGCGCAGGAATAATTAACAAGCGATTATCATAAAATTCTGCATTTGCAAAAGCAATTAAACTTTCATGCGCCGAGCGATAATGCCACATTAATTGTTCGCTGGAATAAATTTGTTTTGCGGCATCTAAAATAGATTCTTGTGTATTAAAAATTTGCGCGTCTTCTTTCTCTATATTTAATTCTGATTCTAATTCAGAAGTTAAAGTTTGATTATCAGAATGATCTAATTCCGTTAATCGCTCAAAAAAACGAGTCGGCGGCAATTGGCGAGAATCCCCCACAATCACATGCTGTTTTGCGCGTAATAACGCGCCTAATGCCTCATACGGCCGCACTTGTGAAGCCTCATCAATAATCAACACATCAAATTCTAAAGCCTGAACGGGTAAATGTTGCGCTACTGATAAAGGACTCATTAAAAAACACGGCTGTAAGGCCTGTAAAGCCTGTCCTGCGCGTTGAATTAATTGCCGCAACGGTAAATGACGTTGTTTTTTATTTAATTCATGCGCAATTAAAAACAATTCTGTAAATTCAGACACCCGCCCAGAACCGTGTCCTTGTGGAATGGTTTTTTGCAATAAAAATTGTCGTAATTGCCGTTGAGAATGCACATATTTTAAAGTATCTTGTGCAGTAAAAGTATCTCTTAAATGGGTAAATTCATGAACACTTAATGTTCCCAACCAAGGATGTTCCCGCAAATGTTCCCGCAAAGCATAATAACGCAATTCATATCGCCAATGTAAAATCGCTTGCGCTGGGCTAATGCGTTGCTGAATGACTGCGGCAATAATATCATTTAATCCTGCTTTTTTCAGATGCTGTTTAAATTGCGATAAATTTAAATAATGCGACCAATCGGATAAGCTATTTAAACGCCGTTCTAAACACAATAATAATTGATGCAAATCGACCGACAAAGGCAGCCAAATTGGCCATTCTAAATCACCTAATTGTTGCAATTCATTTTGTATAATAGGTAATTGCTGGGCAAAAGATTCTCGCTGAAAATGCAAACGAGATAAAAGCCCACTATGCAATTCAGGATCATGCAATAACCATTGATAAATCTCGGGGGATAATAACGGACGAATTTGCGCTAACCATTTGCCATAAAATACCATTAATTCAGGCTGTTGCGTGACTTGATCGGCGGCTTCTGCAAAATGCGCGGCCAACCAAGTTTGATTTAATAAATTGCAATAAGCGGCTTGTTCTCTCTGTTGCAACGCCATTAATAAAGTGCGTAATGGATAATAACGCAGCCGTTGAGAATATTGAGAAAATTTCTGCGTGGTTTGGGTAAATAATAAACGATAATTCTGCCATTTCTGCGGCAATTCTGATAAGGCTTCACGGCTGGGTTTTTCAGGTAAAAGCCGCAATGATGTAGCCAAATGTAATAATTGCCACCATAAGCCTTGATGAAAACTTAAATCAGTTTGAATGGCTTGAATGGGATTTGTTTGCGCTAAATACTGTTTAGCGGCATTATCGCCTACAATATGTCGTAATTGCTGACTCCACTCAATTAAGGCCAATAATCCCGCCCAATCAGTATTGTGATGGCGAAAATAATCACCAAAAAAAACTTTATAATCAAGTGCATTATCGCTTAAATCAGAACCCGTTTTATTTTTCCACTTTTGCCAATAATAACGATATTTTTTAACCTGTTTTAACCAGCGTTTAGCGGTTTTAATGGGCGCGTAAAAATAATCATATTCTGCTTTCGCTTTTTGCCATAATAGCAAGGCATTGGCATCGCTATGCTCAGGATGATGATAAACGGTTAAATGATCAGGGGCTTGAGTGAGTAAAAACAACAATTGATAAGTCTGCCATCCTTTTTCAAATTCAGCTTTTTCCAATTGATTTAAAATAGGCGTATAAAACCCTAATAATTCATTTAATTTTTGCAAATAAACAGGCGAATAATCCCCTAAATCCAGCGCAATTAACGACGCACAAATATCTTGTAAATCATGGCTGGCAATATCATCCGTTCCCAACAATTGATTAGCCTGCGTTTGCCATTGCTGGGCTTGCTGATGCTGCATTAAAGCCTGTTCTAATTGCGCCAATACATTCGATTCAGATAAACCTCGCGCTAATGTTGCCGTTAAGCCCGCAGGACATTGTGATAATAA
The DNA here is from genome assembly GCF_002149925.1 of Thioflexithrix psekupsensis. NCBI lineage: Bacteria > Pseudomonadati > Pseudomonadota > Gammaproteobacteria > Thiotrichales > Thioflexithrix > Thioflexithrix psekupsensis. The sequence goes on from NZ_MSLT01000023.1 coordinate 458,136, forward strand.
TTCTAAGGCTTCAACGGTTAAAATAGGCAATTGATCAAATTGCAAAGGTAAATCCCATTGATGATTCACCTGCAATGCTTCTAAAGAATGAAGTAACGGCTTGAGCGCATCAATTAAATGGGTTAATATTTCTTTTAATAAAACAGTTTCATTGTGTTTAGGAATAAACCCCACCCAATCATGTAATAATTGCGGCGATAAACTTTGATAATGCACAATAAAAGCCTGCAATTGCTGCTCTAATTCAGGCAATTGCGCACAGGTTAAATCGCGCAAATCCACATGCGATAAATATAACGCGGGTTTAATTAAACGTTGTTGTAATTGCTCTAATTCCCAAATCACCTGATAACACGGCTGATCACATAAACCAATCGGCTGCGCCAATAATCGCCCATAATCTAATAATTTCTTTTGTTGATTTAGCACCGAAATAGAAGTGATTTTAAAATTTTCTTCGGGCGTTTGTTTTAAACGTTGTGCTAAAGATTGATAAATAGGAATTTTTTGCGTATCAGAATGATGCAATGCCAGACAAAAATCAGCCAATCCCAATTGTTGCAAACGGGCTTGCACCACATTTAATGCCGCTTGTTTCTCAGCCACAAATAAAACCGTTTTATCCATCGCTAATGCAGTCGCAATTAAATTGGCAATGGTGTGCGATTTTCCCGTGCCGGGCGGCCCTTCAATGACCAAAGAATGCCCTTGTCGCAATACTCGTTCAATCACGGTATATTGCGAATGATCTGCACTTAATACTAAAGGCAATTCTTCTGTAAATGATTTAAGCTGAAAATGAGAAGAAGAAATGTTAGATTCTTTAGAATCCGTGTTTTCTATTTTTAATAATCGGGCTAATATCTCATGATGAATAGTTGACCAATGACTGGGATTTAAATCATGATACATTGACCAGCGCGCAAAATTAAATAAATCTAATGTCGCACTTAATTCAATTGTCCAATGTGTTTGAGAAACCAGCAAAGATTTAAGACGAGAAAACCAATCTAGCAGGGATTCATTTTCATCCCAGATTGGCAAAGCAATATTAAAATCACGAATTAATTTTTCTTGTAAAGAACGGTTTAATTCAACTGCCGATCCTTCATAAAATAATTCATAATATTCTCCCTGCGCATGAGATTGACGCTGTAATAAAACAGGAATTAATAATAACGGAGCTTGCAAATAAGGCGCATCTTTTTCAAGCGAATAATTTAAAAAACCCAAAGCTAAATATAAACAATGTGTCCCCGTTTCTTCCAATAAAGCACGGGTTTGTCGTCGCAATTGCACCGTGCGATAATGCAAGGTTGAAATGTCTAAATCAACCGTTAAACACGGTATAGAATCAACATTTAATGTCACATCTCGACTGCATAATGCAACACGCTGTTCTTTCGCCACTAAATAGTCCATTAACCATTCAAAATCAAACGGATTAATGCTTAATGTTCTAGCCCGTTTGCGATAATGAATTAACGGATTGCGTTGTGATAAATCAAGTAATTGTTGACGAATTAAATCAAAAATAACCGCGGCGTTTTTTTCTGACGCTTGAAACGAATTTAATAATTCTAACGATGTGGGGGGATTCATTTTTTTAATAAAAACAAAAGAGTCAATTAAGCCACCATATCCACTGCGGTCGCAATATCAACAGAAACAGGGCGAGAAACACCTAATTCTTGTTGCGTCACGCCAATTAATTGATCGGCAATTTCCATCGTAATTTTATTGTGGGTAATAAAAATAAATTGCAATCGCTCAGACATAGAAGAAACCAAGGCACAAAACCGCCCCACATTCGTATCATCTAAAGGCGCATCCACTTCATCTAACATGCAAAACGGCGCAGGATTTAATTCAAAAATGCCAAAAACTAAGGCAATTGCCGTTAATGCTTTTTCTCCCCCAGACAATAAATGAATCGTGCTATTACGCTTACCCGGTGGGCGTGCCATAATCGTTACGCCCGCTTTTAATAAATCATCGCCCACCAATTCCAAACGCGCCTCGCCCCCGCCAAATAAACGCGGAAACATTAATTGCATATTTTGATTTACCGTTTCTAAAGTGGCTTTAAAACGCTGGCGAGTTTCTCGATCAATTTTATTAATGGCATTGGTCAACATGTCTAATGCGGACTCTAAATCAGCCGATTGCGTATCTAAATAGTGTTTGCGTGCTTCTTGTTCAGAAAATTCATTTAATGCGGCTAAATTAACCGAGCCAATGCGATCTAATTTCCGCGCCACCGCATCAATTTGCGCCTGCCAACTTTCTTCATCGGCATGTTCAGGTAATTGTGACAATAAAACAATCGCGCTGGGCGTGTAAAATTGTTCTTTAGGTTCAACAGAAATATTTTCTAATATTTCCCCTAATTCAGTTGTTAATTCTGGCGATTGAGGTTCAGTATTTTTTGCTAAATCTGTTGTTTCTTCGGTTAAAGGCAAGCGGATTTCTGCCAATTGTTCAGCAAAGGTTTGTCGGCGCACTTCACTGCTTTGCGCTTCCATTTTCGCTTGCTCTAATTGATTGCGCAATTCTAGGGTATTAGCAGACAATTGACGGCGTTTTATTTCATATTCTTCAATGTGCTGATCTAAATGCGTAATGGTTTGGCGAGCTTGGGTTAATTGTTCTTCTAATTGGGCGTGTTGTTCTTGATAATTCTCTAATTCTTGCGTCAACGTTCCCAAGGGATCAACTTGACGACGTAAAGTGTGCTGTAAATCGTGTAATTGATCGGTTAATTCTTCAATCCGCGTTTCTAAGCGAGAAATGGCTTGATCCACGCGAATTTGTTCCGTTTTAAAGGTTTGCAATTGGACATCAATCTGATGACATTCGCCTTTAATTTGCTGATGCTGTTGGCGGGCTTGCAACACCGCTTCTTGCAATTGTTGACGTTGTTGCGTCAATTGATCGCGTTCATCGGCAAATTGCTCCATTTCCGCCAGCGCAAGGTGCAAAGTATCGCGGGTGTGCATCAATTCCTCGCCTTCTTCGGCGATATATTGCAATAATTCTTCTTTTTCTTCGTGTAAACGCTGAGATTGGGCGTGTAAATGCTCTAAACGGGCTTGTCTTCCACCGTGTTGGGAGCGGATTTGGGATAACTGCTGTTGTAACTCATTAACTTGTCTTTGTGTTTCGTCTCGTAGTGCTTCATTATCCCGAAGTTGGCCGCGTTGTTGTTCTAATGCTTGAGTTTGGGTTAAAACTTGTTGATCTAATTGGGTTAATTGCTGGGCTAATTGATTAATTTCCCGTTCCCGTGCCAAAATACTGGCTTTAGGATCAACGACTTGGCGACTGTGCAACCAATTACGACCCAACCAAATCCCCTGCGCTGTCACGATGGATTCGTGCGCGGCCAATTGTGAACGATACCGCTGTGCCTCTGCCAAATCCGCCGCCGTCCACACCCCAGCCAACACATCCGTCAATTCCACAGGCGATTTAATTTTGTCAGACAATGGTGTAAGCGGTAATGTCGCACTATTGGGCAATAAAGCAGGATTATTTTGCGCAGAAAGTAACACTAAATCCCCTTGTGGCGGAGTATTAAGTGCATTTTGCCACTCTTCTAGCGTTTGCACACATAACGCTTGTAAACGATCACCTAACACCAGCTCAACAGCGCGTTCCCAGCCTGTGGCGACTTGTAAACGTTGTGTTAAACGCGGTGCATTATCCAAACGATTCACACTTAACCAAGCCGATAAGTCACTGTTTTGGCGGTCTAAAGCCGCATTTTGTAGGGCTTCCAATGAAGACAATAAGCCCGTTAAACGTTGTACTTGAGTATTGTCATGATGGTGTTTAGCGGACTGCGTTTGGATATTTTCACGTAAAACATTAACCTCATTTTGGTAATTCAATAAAGCCTGTTCAGCGGCGTGTTGGGCGTGTTGAATTTCACCAATTTCAGCTTCTAAAGCCGCGAGCGCAGTTTGGACTCCTGCGGTATCAATTTGTTGTCTTTCGGCTTCAACCTTTTGTAAACGTTGACGATGTTGTTCTAAACGTTGTTCTAAATGCTGTAAATGGGTGCGTTGTACTTCAGCGCGTCGAGTCGGTTCTTGAGCGCGTTCGTTAAACGCATCCCATTGTTGCTGCCAAATTTGCCAAGCGGTTTCAGCTTGTTGCAATACAGATTCAGCTTGTTCTTCTGCGGCTTGATATTGGCTTAATTGTCGGCTGCTATTCTCAATTTTTTTAATTAAATCATCAACTTGTTCTTCATCTTGTTGTAATTCTTGTTGAGTTTTTGCCCGCGTTTCTTCGGCTTGTTCAATGTCCCAACGCAACTGTTCATGTCGTTCATTGCCATGTTCAATGGCTTGTTCGAGGCGACTGATTTCGCGTTGCAAGTGGTGATATTTTTCTTGTACCACTTCTAAATGTTGTTGGGCTTGTTGCCGACGTTCGCGCTGTTGTTGATGTTCGTCTTCCAATTGATCCAAAGCCAGCAGATCATCTTGTAATTTTTCTGCATATTGTTGGATAAAATGTTGTTTTTCTTGAACAATAGTGTCCTGTGCCAACCATTTCATGGCCAGTAATTCGGCTTTTAATCGTTGTTCAGTGACTTTGAGTTGTTGAAAACGTTCGGCTTCTTTGGCTTGTTTTTGTAATTTATCCAGTTGCTTTTGTAGCTCTTGTTGTAACTCGTTTAACCGTGCTAAATTATCACGGGTTTGTTGCATTTTTTGTTCAGTTTCTTTGCGGCGTTCTTTATATTTTGCAATGCCAGCGGCTTCTTCTAAAAACAGGCGCAATTCTTCAGGTTTTGCCTCGATCATTCGGGAAATCATTCCCTGTTCAATAATGGCATAACTTTTTGGCCCTAATCCCGTTCCTAAAAATAAATCCATAATGTCTTTACGACGACATTTAATTCCATTTAAATAATAAGTGGATTGGGCATTGCGATTAATTTCCCGTTTCACAGAAATTTCTGATAAATCGGGAAATTGGGGCAAATTGGCGTGGCTAAAAATCAATTCTACAGCGGCTTCATCTGCGGGTTTGCGGGTGCCAGAGCCGTTAAAAATCACGTCGATCATTGCGCCGCCGCGCAGATTTTTCGCAGAAATTTCGCCCATCACCCAACGAACCGCGTCAATTACGTTAGATTTGCCGCAGCCATTTGGGCCAACCACGCCCACTCGATTGCTAGGAAAATGTAATGTCGTAGGCTCTACAAATGATTTAAAGCCATTTAATTTTATTTTACTCAGTCGCATGTTTCAGGATTTTATTATGATATTGTGAGGTCGAGGAAAGGGAATGGGGTGATCATTATCTACAGGAGTTTATTTTTTAATTCCATATTTTTGTAAAATTTTTTGCCAATCATCTATGTGAAATGCTTTAACTTCGGTAGAACTTTCAGCATCAATAATTAAATTTTCAGTATAAATGCGTATAAATTCATCATAATTATCAATAAAACGCAAATAGTATTTAAGAGAACTAATAATACCATTAACAATAATATCCAAACCTAATGCTTGTTTAATCTTTGTGAGATAATCAACAACTTCTTTTTCTACTTGCTCTGTTTCAAAATTACTAAGATTTTTTACAAAAGTTGTTAAAATATAATAACGATTTACAGGAATATTTTGTGTCTTTTTGACAATGTCAAAAACCAAATATTTATCAATCGCTACATTATGTTTAATTTCTATGATTTCAAATGGCTGATTATCGGGTGTATAAATTTCAATATCACCAAAACCATGTTTATCTGGAGAAGTATGTACTTGCAAAGGAAGCAATTTTTTATCTTCGTATCTTTCAAATTTAGTCATTAATATTTGATAAATATACCAAAATTATGTGAGATATAAAAACAAATTAAGTTTTTATATCTACCTAGACATTAGGTATAAGATACTGTTTAATTTTATTAAACTTAAACACTTTACCTGACAAAAAGGTCTCAAACATACTAGTGACTTCTTTAAAGCTTGATAGACGATGAAAATTCTTTCTGACCCAATTCTTACCTTGAAGCCAAATATCCTCGACTGGATTTTGCTCTGGTGCATTGGGCGCAAATCTTAATAAACGAACTTTCCATTCTGATTCTGGAAATCCCCCATTTAATTTCTCTAAATAAGTTCTTAAACCTTCAGAACGATGATAACTTGCACCATCCCAAATAATCACATGACGGGCTTCTTTATGTCTGTAAATGAGCCAGTTAATAAAGTCTATCGTATATTTTGTATCGGCTTTCTTTGCTCTATCTAAAATAAATTCTCCCGTATAAATATTCACCGCTCCATACCACGTTTGAGAAGTGCGATAATTACTCATCTTTATTGACGTTCTTTCTCCTTTTTTCGACCAAACATAACCACAAATATCTCCCCACAACTGATGGCTTTCGTCTTGCATCCAGTACATTACCTCTCCACTTTCTATCTGTTCACGCTCCTTATCTATTAAATCCTTAATCTCTTTTTTTTTTAGCTTCTACTTTTACCTCATCTTTTGCCGAATTCTCTTTGTGTGTCTTCTTATAACTTAAATTCGCTTCTTCTAATAATTTAGTATAAGAAGTATTTGAAGAATAGAAAACATCATACTCCTCTTTTAAGTATCTCTTTAGTTCCTCTATTGTTATTGTCTTCTTTTCTTGTATCCAATTAATCACATCTTCTCGTTCACGCGGCTTTAAATACCCTGGCGAGCCTTTATACGCTAACTTTAATCCTTCCACCCCTGACGCTAAATAAATGGCTTTCCATTTATCCACAAATTGCACACTGACACAACACGCTAAAGCCGCTTCCGCACGCACAAAACCAAGCAAAGACATTCTTACTGCCATCGCTCGCTTCACTTCTCTCGCTTCGCCTGTTGACATTAACTCTTCTAAATCTTCATATCTTTTGTTCATTATTCTCTCCTATTTGAAAAGTATTATTATACGACTCTGAAAAAATTGGTATAGAATAAATAGCAATTACAGGCAAGCGAGAACTTTGCTTGCTCTCAAAATGCTTTTGTAGCATTTCAACAATCAAATAAATATTTAAATAGTTTGCACGATTTGCTTGAATTTGGACGGTATGAAAAACGTCATATTCTGCTTGAGACAAAGCAATTAACTTGGCAAAAATATACTGTAAATAATCCGTTGGATTGGCATTATTTTCTTCAACTTGTTCAAAAATATTTAAAAAACTTTCTTTAAGTTGTTTGTTTCTAATTTTAAGATGCTGTCCTTCTTTTTTATTCCACTTGATTTCTGCTCTTAATGAAAGCGTTAAAAATGAACTTTCTTTATTGGCATATCTGGGAAAATAATTTTTAAAAAATGGCATGGTATATTTTGTGTCTAATGTTCTGGCTGAATAACCTCCAATAAAACCACTGCCATCATTTTTCTCTGTTCTATGTAAACGAATATCTTGTTGAGGTTCAAGTATTTTTTTCATAAGGCTTGTTACTAAAGCCGAAATTAAAGATTTATTACTGCTAATTTTATCCATTAACACATCAATATCACGTTTCACGACTGGTGAAATTTGATTAAAATCTAATGTCTTTGCATTTTGATAAGCCGTTTCTAAAATTTCTTCTTCTCTCATAAAAATAATTCTTGCATAAAATCAACTTGTTTTAATCGTTGATTAGCCAATTCAACATATTCAGGTTTAATTTCTATGCCCAAATAATGACGGTTTAAATTTTTAGCGGCCAAACACGTTGTGCCACTTCCACAAAAAGGATCAAGAATAATATCGTTTTCTTTGCTCAATAATTTTATCAATTCTTGAACAATATATAACGGATAAACCGCAGGATGGGCATTATCTTTTGTTATTTCAACAGGACTTTCTATAATATCTTTCTTCAGCTTATTCCCTAAAATTTTAATGATAGTAAAACCATGATTGCGAATTTGATTATTTCTTCCCCCTTCCATACCACCATAAGCTTCTTTGTGAAGACCTTTAATTTTCATTCTAAAACTGTCAATTTCTCCCTTATGAACGGCTAAAATCGCTTCTTGCAGCGATTTTCGAGCATTTTCTTTCTGTGCTTCATTCAAGTCAGATTTTTCGATTAAATCAAAATATTGTTTGCCCAATTTTTCACTGGGTTTACCTTTATTTGCTTTATTCAGATCATCTAAATGCTTTAAATAATTACTGAGATCAAAATAATAATCTTTTGATTTAGCAAAAATAAAAAAAGGTTCTGTGGCTTGTATTAATTTGCGTTTATCCTGTCTAGGTGTAGGATTTAATTTTGCCCATGTGATTTGGTTAATCAAAAATAATTGTGAACTTTCCAATGCTTTAATAGCAAATTTATAAGGAAGTAAAGACAGACCTCCATTAATATATTTATCTCCCAAATTAAAAACAATACAACCCGTTGGTTTCGCCACCCGCACACATTCAAAAAAAACAGCCAATACATTTTCTAAATATTTTTCTTCACTGTTTTCTCCTCCAATACCTAAATGACCATTACCATAATCTCGTTGTTGAAAATAAGGAGGCGAAGTCAAGATTAAATCAATACTTTCATCTTTCAATGTTTTTAAAATAGTTAAACTATCACCTGTTAAAATATTATTTATTTCCATTTTCTTTACCAAAAAATTTATGATTTAATACTCATTATATTTCACCGCTTAATCCACAAACACCTTCCCCAAATCAATCTTTAATTCAGGAAATAAAACAGGAGTGACCATATCTTCACTTGAATACATAGCAATCAATTGATATTGTCTGGATTCTTCATTTAAGAAAAACTGTTGCACCACCTGCTCGTAAGGATAAACTAACCAATATTCTAACACACCGCTTTCTTGATAAAGTTGATATTTAATGTGCATTTCTTTTTTAGAATTGCCTTTAGAAAGAATCTCAATAATCCAATCCGGCGCACCATGACATCCTTGTTCCGTTAATCGCTTTGGATCGCAAATGACGCACAAATCAGGTTGCACTACCGTATAAATTTCCTGATCAGATAAAATGGATTTTTTATGATCGTACAATTTAACATCGAAAGGCGCGTGAAAAATTTGGCACTTTTTTTCTTCTAAATAAACACCAATTTTTAGTAAAAAATTCCGAGATAAAATCTGATGTTTCACATTAGGCGCGGGCGACATGGGCATAATTTTGCCTTTAATTAATTCAACCGCATCATCAAATCGCCACGTTAAATAATCGGCATAATTATAAGTGCCTTGCAAATCTAATTGAGATAATTGCGTAATCAAAGCCATGTGCATTTCTCCAAAACTTAACTCACGATGAACGTTGTTTAAACCATCTCATAAAGAAAAGATTATCTTTATGCCAAATGCCACGCGGTAAAAATAGCGTGACAAAAATAAAAAGTCCACCTAAGAAATATAACCAAAGATCAGGATAAGCCACGGTAAACCAGCTTTTAGCACCATTTACCACGCCTGCACCAATCAAGCCGCCCACCAAAGTTCCACGCCCCCCAACAGCCACCCAAATCGCCATTTCAATCGAATTCGCAGGCATCATTTCACCGGGATTAATAATCCCTACTTGCGGCACATATAACGCCCCCGCTAAACCACACAATACCGCAGAAAATGTCCAAACAAATAACTTATAATGCAAAGGATTATAACCACAAAACATCACTCGACTTTCCGCATCTCGAATCGCCATCAATACCCGACCCAATTTACTGGTCACTAACCAACGACATAATAAATAACTAAGAAATAAAACAATCGCTGTCACCATATACAGAGCAATGCGCGTGTGGTGATCTTGTAAAGAATAGCCTAAAATAAATTTGAAATCGGTTAAACCATTATTACCACCGAAACCTGTTTCATTGCGAAAAAATAATAACATTAAAGCAAATGTCATGGCTTGAGTAATAATCGAAAAATAAACGCCCTTAATACGCGAACGAAACGCTAAAAAACCAAAAATATAAGCCAATACGCCCGGCACTAATAAAGCCATTAATAGGGTAAAACCAAAATGATCAAATCCATACCAAAACCAAGGCAATTCTTTCCAATCAAGAAACACCATAAAATCAGGCAATTCACTGCGATACACGCCTAAACCCGACATGCTACGCATCAAATACATCCCCATCGCATAGCCACCCAACGCAAAAAATACCCCATGCCCCAGACTTAATATACCCGCATAACCCCAAATTAAATCCATCGCTAATGCAACAAGCGCGTAACAAAGAAATTTACCCAATAAAGGAATCACATAATCAGGTAAATGAAAAGATGAATTTGCTTCCACCGTCAAATTAAGTAATGGAACACCCACAATAGCAATTAGGGCTATTGTAAGGACTAAAAACCAAGCCAATGGGCTGTGCATTTGCTGCAATCGTGTCATCATGAATTTTCCATTTATTAAATCATTATTTATTAAGTATTGTCTTTATTTCAGAACAAAGAGATAATTCTATCTTTTAAACGATATTGTCCCATGTTTCTCATAAGAAAGCTACATTTACGCTCTCCCGCTTGCACCATTGAATTTAATCGCGATCACAAGCACATTGTTCAAAATAACTCACTTTTAACCCACGTTTTCTTGTACAATTGAATACATCAATACCCTCTCCATTACCGCGATTGACGGCGGATACTGTATTATCGACAGCTTATTTTCTCACGAGCGAGTCCCATTTTCCTGATTTTTTGTACAGGTTGGCTCGTTTTGGTTGTGAAAGCTGTTGTAGTTCTCGCTGCGTTGTTTTACATAAATCGCCTCATGGTTGGCAAGTGGTCATTGATTCTCGTGAATGTTATACGCACACTCCGATTCATCCGCTACATTGGCAGACTTATGAATTGCCACACACCATTTTAAACCATGCTTTTGAGAAAAATAAACTCTGTCTTTATCAAAATAGTCCCGAATTATGGGAATCTAATGCGCAATGGCACATTACCGATTCTCCTAAAGCCAATGAAAGCCATCTTTGCCTGCCCATTATCTTACCCAATACCACCCAACCTCAAGCATGGCTTTATTTACTGCGTCGCGCTTTATTTAAGCCCGAAGAGTGGAATTTATTGCATCAATTAGCTCCGCATATTGGCGTGGGATTGAGACATGCAATAGTGCAACAACAAATTGATAATAAAGAATTAATTTGGCATCAAGTATTAAATGCTTTACCTGAAGCAATTAGCATTTATAATTCACAAGGCGAGTCTATTTTTAATAATGCGTTAATGCAAGATTTATTGACCGATCAATTAAATGATTGGGTGTCAAAATCCTATTTTGTACAAACCCATGCCCAAACACAACAAATATTGCCTAAATTAGTCACGGCACATCCTGATCAATATACGCGATTTTGTTTTGAATTAGAATTAAAACATCCTAAATTGGGACAATTGCCTTTACAAGCCACTGTGATTCGGCTTTTTGATGATACGGGAAATGTGGCATTAATGATTCATGTTTTTCGTGATGTCAGTATGCAAAAAAAACATGAAATGCAATTAGAAGAACATCAAAATGAATTAGAAATTCAAAATCAAGAATTGCAAATATCTCAACGGCGTTTAGAGCAGGCTTATTATGATTATCAGCAATTATATGAATTTGCACCGATTGCTTACATTACCTGTGATGAAAATAGCGTTATTTTAGAATTAAATTTAAAAGCGGCTGAGTTATTAGGCTATGATCGTTGGTTGTTAAAACGTAAAAATTTACAGCAATTTATGCGTGGAGAATATTTAAACGATTATCGCGCTTATGTTCAACACATGATCCAAGAGAAAAGCAGCGTTGAATGTGAATTGCAATTTTTACGTCCTGATGGGCGATTAATTAGCGTGCAGTTACAAATGGTTTGCTTAGATCAAGAGGAGGAATATAACGATAATTTGCGCATTCAAATTGGCATGATTGACATTACCCATCATAAACGAATTGAATCTGAATTAAAACAATACCGAGACCATTTAGAAGAATTAGTACGCCATCGCATGAGTGAATTGCAAACCGCTAATGATCAATTACAACATGAAATCATGGAACGGCGAATGACGGAGCAGCGATTGCGCTTAATGGAGTCGGTCGTGGTGCATTCTAATGATGCGGTAATGATTACTGAAGCAGAACCATTAACCAATACCACACCACGCATTATTTATATTAATTATGCTTTTACCGAATTAATAGGATATAGTTTAGATCAAATTTTAGATAAAGCTCCCCCACATTTACAACGCACCATTTCGGCTAATTTGCGCTCATTACAACAATTAAATCAAGCCATGTTGAATTGGCAACCGATTCAAATTGAATTGCAAGTGCAAAAAGAGACTAACCAATTGATTTGGTTGGAAGTACGTACTTTTCCGCTCACTGATTGGCATGGAGATTATAGTCATTGGGTATTTATGCACCGTGATATTACTGAGAGAAAACGGGAAGAAGAAATGTTGCGTTTGGCTAAATTTTCTTTAGATCAAGCTGCTGAAGGTGTGCAATGGATTGATCCTAATGGGCGTTTATTATATGTGAATCATACTTTATGTGAACAGTTTAAATATGAAGAAAAAGAACTATTAAAATTACGGGTCAGTGATATTGATAATAATATCCCACAACCATTATGGGATGTGATGTGGTTTGAAATTAAACAAGCCGTTTCTTTTACTTATGAAAGCACAGGAACGCGGCGCACAGGCGGACAATTTCCCATTGAAGTCACCGTTAATTATTTGGCATTTAAAGGCAAAGAATTTGTGTGTGCTTTTGTACGGGATATTACTGAAAGAAAATTAGCTGAAGCCGCTTTAAAAAATAGTGAACAACGCTTTAAAGCAATTTTTAATAATGCGGCGGTAGGCATTGCCTTAACAAATCAATATGGTAATCATATTCAAGTCAATAGTCGTTGGCTGGAAATGATCGGTTATTCTGAAACGGAATTTATTTATAAAAATTGGCGAGAAATTACTTTTCCTGCTGATATTGAAATCAGTCAACAATGCCGCCAATCATTGATGAATCGAGAGATTGAAACCTATCAATTAGAAAAACGCTTTATTCGTAAAGATGGTTCTTTATTTTGGGGAAGTATTTGGGCGGCACCTTTATGGGATAATGAACAGAAATTAGCCGCAATTGTTTCAATTATTACCGATGTCACCGAACGGAAAAAAACAGAGAAAGCATTAAAACAAAATGAGGAACGATTGCGTCGTTATTTTGAACAACCTTTAATTGGAATGCAGACCCGTTCGATTAATTATGGTTTAATCGAAGTTAATGATCGATTTTGCGAAATTATTGGTTATAGTCGCGTTGAATTATTGCAAATGAAATGGACGGATTATACTCATCCTGAGGACGTGCGCGAAGATATTATGCAATTTCAACGCATAGTCAGTAAAGAAATAGACAGTTATTCTTTAGAAAAACGTTATATTCGCCGTGATGGTCAATGTATTTATACCAGCATTGCGGTTTATTGCGTGCGCGATCCAGAAGGAGAAGCCGATCATTTTATTACTTTTGTTGAAGACATTACCAAAAGAAAACAAGCCGAATTTAGGTTGCAACAAGCCAAAGAAGCCGCTGAAATTGCCAATCAAGCTAAAAGTCAATTTTTAGCCAATATGAGTCATGAATTGCGCACACCATTAAATGCTATTTTGGGTTATACTCAAATTTTACATAATGACAGCACATTAAATAATAGGCAAAAAGAAGAAATTAATATTATTCACCGCAATGGTGAATATTTACTGACTTTAATTAATGATATATTAGATTTAGCAAAAATAGAAGCGGGAAAAATCGAATTAGTTTTTAATGAATTTTTACTGGTACGCTTTTTACAAGATTTAACGGATTTATTTCGTCTGCGCTCACAACAAAAAGGGATTGATTTTATTTGTGAATTGGCTGATGATTTACCCAGTCGAATTTATGCGGATGAGAAACGGCTACGGCAGGTGTTAATTAACTTGTTGAGCAATGCGGTTAAATTTACCCATCGTGGTGCGGTGACGCTGCACATTTCGCGGGTGCAAGGGACTGAACAATTGCATTTTGCGGTCATCGATACGGGGGTTGGTATCGCAGAAGCGGATCAAACGCTTATTTTTCAACCTTTTCAACAAGTTGGAGAACAACAGTACCGCGCAGAAGGCACAGGTTTGGGTTTGTCTATTACGCAACAATTAATTGAAAAAATGGGCGGAAAATTGCACCTAAAAAGCGAATTAAATCAAGGTTCTTGTTTTTCTTTTTCTCTTCCCTTATCACCGATTGCCGATGATTCTACTTTATGGTTAGATAAAATTGAAAATACCCTATTATCTAATTTTACTATTGAAAATATTGAGAATAAAACAATAGAGATTCAATTATCTTCTGAACAAGCTGCCATTTTATATGATTTAACATTGCGGGGAGATATTGAAGGGATTCGTGATTTTTTAAATCATTTAGAAAAAGATTTCCCCGAACAAAAAGCAGCGATTGCGCCACTTTATTTACTGCTCAATCCGCTACAGAAAAAACAACTTCGTCACATTGCTGAACGTTATTTGTAATGGATACTGCACATTTTTCTAAGCCACAAGCGACTATTTTAATTATCGATGATGTTCCCGATAATATTAATGTATTGCATCGTTTTTTATGTCAAGCGGGTTTTCGGGTTTTAGTGGCTTACGATGGCGAAGATGGCATTGCCACCGCAGAATATGCCTTACCGGATTTAATTTTATTGGATGTGATGATGCCCGGTCGAGATGGTTTTAGTGTGTGCCATCATTTAAAACAGCAAACCATTACCGCAGAGATTCCGATTATTTTTATGACGGCTTTAACCGATATAGAGCATAAAGTAAAAGGCTTTCATTCGGGCGCAGTCGATTATATCACTAAGCCTTTTCAACAAGAGGAAGTATTGGCTCGTTTAACCACACAATTATCTTTACGCCAAGCCCAGCAGCAATTAATGCAACGCAATCGAGAATTAGATGCTTATGCACACACGGTTTCTCACGATTTAAAAAATCCTTTGAGTGCTATTATTAGCCTATCGGATTTATTGTTAGAATCGTTGTCACCGAATAAAACTCCTTCAGAACGACAATTAAGGGAATTAAGTTTTATTCGTCAAGCGGGACAACAAGCGGTTAATATTATTGATGCACTGTTATTATTAGCAGGAGTTTCTCGACAAAAAACAGTGCAGCTTATTGAATTAGATATGTTGTCTATTATGCACACGGTGATTGAGCAGCGTTTAGATTTATTTATTAAACGTTATCATGGTGTGATTGAATTGCCTGCTTATTGTCCAAATGCGTTGGGTTATGCGCCGTGGGTAGAGGAAATTTGGGTGAATTATATTAGTAATGGTTTAAAATATGGAGGATCGCCGCCTAAATTGCGTTTAGGTGCGACTCCAGAAGAAAATGGACATGTTCGCTATTGGGTGCGCGATAATGGGCCTGGCTTATCTAAGGAAGAAACCGCTACATTATTTAAACCATTTAATCGTTTAGAACAAACAAAAAAAGTGGATGGTCACGGTTTAGGTTTATCGATTGTGCAGCAAATTGTGGAGCGTTTAGGCGGCCAAGTCGGAGTAAATAGTCAACTTGGACATGGCAGTGAATTTTATTTTATTTTGCCGGGTTGTCATCGGCATTAATTTGTTTATTTGAGACAGATTATTATTTTTTTCTACCAAAAGGAGACCCAAAAAAAACATGCGTTTATTACTCATCATTTCGCTGTTATTCTCTGCTTTAAATAGCTATGCGCAAAGTGCGGCTATTGATACTTTGGAAGTGAAAAATTATCGCTTTCCCGTGATTGAATTAGAAGATGCCGCAGTGGCTGAAAAAATTAACCAATCTTTGGTAAAAGAAGTGTTATTACCGATTTTGGAAAATGCACCTGCGGAAAACGCTACGGCAGCCTCTTTATTGCAAACTATTTTTGATGAGGCTTTATTAACCAGCAATCCTGAATTAGCTGAATATAGCGGCATTGATTATCACCTGACTTATCATGACAATGGCCTGTTGTCATTAATGCTGACCGTAGAATATATGGGAGCATATCCTAGCCAACACATTGAATATCTTAATTTTGATTTAAGCGACGGTCGTTTATTGACCAAAGAAGATTTTTTAGCCGCTAATCAAATTAAACCATTTCAAAAAGAATTAGGGAAGTTTGTGACGCGCCGCATTAAAGAACGGGCGAAAGAAGTCGCCAGCGATTTTGGCGATACGCCTAAAGCCTTTATTAGCACTGTAAATGAAGCAATCGATCCTGATTATTTAAAGCGTTTTCAAATCACCACAAAAGGCGTTATTTTCTACGTCGATTATGGTTTACCACACGCCTTGAAAGCGTTAGAACCTGAAAATGATTATTTGTTTCTTTATAAGAATTTAAAGCCGTTTTTAGATAGCGAAGGTGTATTAAAATTCGTATTTTAACGATACCATTGGCGTAAATAGTCGGGTGATACACCTAGCGCGTAGGCAAGGCGCAACGTCCACATAAGCAGAATTGTCTTACTGATACCCTGCCGTTCCCACCGCCGCGACGAAGTCAAAACCCGCATAGGCAGGCAATGTGGCGGCTGTTGTCGCTTTAAAGCCGCGCAAATCGCCACATCTTCCATCAGCGCAATTTCAGGAAAACCACCCACCGCCGCAAAGGCTTGTTGTGTCACCAGCAAGCCTTGATCCCCCGTGCCAATCCCCGTCCAACACGCCCGCTGGTTCATCATGTATTCGACTACACGCAATCGCCAATTATCCCCCGATAAACGCACAGAAAAATAGCCCCACGCCCTCTGTTGTGCTTCAAATTCAGGCAAAATCTGTTGCAACAAAATAGGCGCGGACAACACCGTGTCGGCATGTAAAAACAGGAAATAATCACAATTTTTCGCCGCAGCCGCGCCTGCATTCAATTGTCGCGCTCGCTGGGGTGGCGTACAAATCACCATCTCATCCACCCACGGCCGCGCATAACTGAGCGTGGCATCAGAACTGCCACCATCCACCAATATAATACAATGCCCCTGTTCTCGGCATTCTTGCAACGCGATTAAAGTAAAAATAATAAATTCGCTTTCGTTTAACGTGGGAATAATAATGGCTAATTTGCGGTTTATCATTGTGGTAAAACCCATGTGACATTTAAAATTGGTTTAGTGCGGTCGGATCAGTTTTACATTAAAGCATTTTCACTGTAATGCAAAATTTGCCCCGTCGCAATACCTGCATCATTACTCGGCAAACGTTCGGCTATCGCCACCGTAAAGCCCAGCAATTGCAACAAAGATACACATAAATCTGTTAATACCCGATTTTGAAACACACCACCACACAAACCAATGCGTGTACATCCCGTGATTTTTGCCAAAGATCGCGCTTGTTCGGCTAATGCTCTGGCTAAACTCTGATGAAAACCGTGGGATCGTTCGGCCATACTTAAACTATTGTCTTGCAAAAAAGGAATCAGCACCGACCAATCGAATACACAAGTTCCTGCCTGATCCCAAGAAATGGGCAAAATAGGGCCAGGAGCATCGCTGTCAGAAGCCAAAGATTCGAGTAACATCGCCCCTTGTGCTTCATAATTGGACACGTACACTAAACCCAACAGCGCGGCCGCCGCATCAAATAAACGTCCTACTGAAGTACTTTCTGCGCAATTCAAGCGACGAGTCCACGCCTCATAAACCCAGTCACTTTTAGCCAATGGTGGCAACCAATGATCCCCCACCTCCCAACACAATGCTGCTGCACTGCGCCATGGCTCTCGTCCAACCTTATCTCCGCCGGGTAAAGTGAAAGGGCGGCAATGGCCGACCCGCCGCCATTGACCGACGTGACCGTGAAATACTTCTCCGCCCCACAACTGCCGTTTCTCCCCATAACCCACCCCATCCCAAACAAACATCAGCCACGTTTGATCCGGCGCATATTCTCCGGCTAGTGCCGAAGCATGGGCATGATGATGTAAAACAGAATAACTGGGAAAACCACTTTGTTTGGCCCAACGGGTACTTTGATAATCGGGATGAGCATCGTGAATAACCGCTTGAATATCCACCTGATAA
Organism: Thioflexithrix psekupsensis; assembly: GCF_002149925.1. Classification (NCBI taxonomy): domain Bacteria; kingdom Pseudomonadati; phylum Pseudomonadota; class Gammaproteobacteria; order Thiotrichales; genus Thioflexithrix; species Thioflexithrix psekupsensis. The sequence continues at coordinate 476,292 of NZ_MSLT01000023.1, forward strand.
AGACGTTGTAAGGTGTCTATGGTTTGCGTAAACGTATCCACACTGCGCGGAGAATCCAACACCCCAATGTGAGGAGAAACAACAAGCCGTTTATCCCACGCGATGGCGATGGTATTTTTCAAATGGCCGCCGACGGCGAGTGTGGGTTGAGCGATGGGATAACGTAACTGTAATTCTAAGGGAGTGTGGCCGCGTCCCAAACGTACGGGACGCATTCGCCGCTGAATTTGCCGAAAAACACTGTCATCCGCAGGACGTAAAATCGGGCGATTGTGGTGCAAATACGCATCCACCCAAGGCAAACGTTGCTGCACACTCTCCGCTTCGATCAACACCGGTTCACCACTGACATTGGCCGACGTGGCCACTAAGGGCGCACCAAATTCATCTAATAACCAATGATGTAACGGACTGTAGGGAAGCATTGCGCCCACTTCGTTTAATCCCGGCGCAATCAACGGCGACAATCGTTTTTTCCCCCCGCGCTCACGCAATAATACAATAGGACGCGATGGATCGCGTAACCAAGCCGCCTCCACATCATCACAGTGCAAATAAGTATGAATCTGCGTTAAACCGTCTTCTCCTTGTTCGGGAAATAAAACGGCTAAGGGTTTAGCCAAGCGGGGTTTACGCCGTCGTAAACGTTGAATGGCCACATGTTGTTGCGCATCGCACAACAAATGATAGCCACCAATGCCTTTTACCGCGACGATCAGGCCTTGTTTCAACGCATCGACGGCGGCACAAAGGGCGAAGTCATGGTTTTGCTGTGATGCAACAATTTTATGGGGAGAAACAAAACTTAACTGTGGCCCGCACACCGGACAAGCCAACGGTTGGGCATGAAAACGGCGATCTAAAGGATTGTTATACTCTTTTTCGCATTCGGGACACAAGGGAAAACGCGCCATACTGGTGTTAGGACGGTCGTAAGGCAAGCGTTCAATGAGCGTATAGCGGGGGCCACATTGTGTACAATTAATAAACGGATAACGATAACGACGATCCTGCGGATCACGCATTTCACGTAAACAATCAGGACACACAAAATAATCCGGTGGCACATGAATCTCTGCGTGAGTTTGTTTTTGACTGACACGAATGTCAAATTGCGCACAAGACTCAAGTGCCGCCGGTTCACACGAGGCAATGCGCGCTTGCGATAAAGGGGGCGCATGGCGCAATAAATCATCTGCAAAACATTGTAATTGTTCAGGATTTCCCTGTGCGTGAATTTCAACTGTCCCTGCGAGATTACGCACCCACCCCGTTAAATGATACTGCCGCGCCAAACGGTAAACGTAAGGACGAAAACCAACACCCTGCACCCGCCCAGTCAGCAACCACCGCCGAGCCAAAAAAAGAGCTGAGGTCATGACACCACCGAAACATAAAAATAACCATTAAAACCGATAGCGAAATTCCCCAAACCAATGTCGTCCCGGTAAAGGCAAATCATTGTCAATTCCAGAATCCATATCAGAAGGTTCTCGTGCGTTGCTATCAAACACATTACGCACTCCAAAAACCACATTCCAATGTCCTTGTTGTAATAATTTACGGCGAACATTTAAATCAAACAACCAATAATCTTTCAAGCGCGGACGTAAATCTCCGAATTGTCGATGCCGTCCCCCAACCCACCGCGCCGTAGTATCTAAATACCAATTCGGCATAAACAACCAATCTCCCCGCACAAATAAAGAACGCCCAGCCGCTTGGGGAATGCGATAGCCTACACTGTCTTCAGCATGTTGCCACGCATAATTGACCAATAAACTGGTCGTTGCCGTAGTTTTCCAACGAATTTCTGCCTCCATCCCATAACCACGTTGAGAGTCTGAATTGGTGGGCATAATGGCATCGGGAAGATAATTAATTTTGCGTAATGTTTTATAACGAAAAATATTCAGTGATAAATAGGCTTTTTGGCTTAAAATATAATCAAATGCCAATTCAGAAGAAGCAATTTCTTCAGGCTGTAATGCGGGATTACCGCGGGTTAATAAACTTTCTTTCAGGTGCAATTCAACAAAAGAAGGCGCACGAAAGGCTTGGGCATACAGTAATTTTGTGGTCAAACGCGGCGTAGCTTCCCACACCAGCGCAAAACGAGGATTAATCGTACTGGCAAAATCCGTATATTCATCATAACGAATGCCACCGGTCAACACCCAATCTGGAGCTAAACTCCAACTGTCCTGCACATAAGCATACCAATGACCGCGTTGATTTAAATCAAAAGGTTGCTCATCAGCGGACAAAGCGCGAGCATAAGGTAACACAACGGGCAATTCTTCATTACTATTTGGCGATAAAAAATTTTGAAAACTACTAATGCGAGTTAATTCCGCTTGATCGTAACCAAGACCAAAACGAAATAAATGCGCCTCAATGCCACGATAAAAACTGGATAATTGAATATAATGTTGCCGCTCTGTTAAATGCGAATAAGAAACCAAGCCATCAGGAAATAATCCCCCAAAAGCCCCCGGCGGAAGTAATTGCAAATTATTGGGTTTAACATGAAAATAAGTCGTACCGATTTCTGCTTCAACGTCCAAATCAGGATTAATACGCTCGCGGCGATAACCGAGACTGGCATGAATACGCTCACTGTCACTTGTTCCCACGGGGTCTAAGGCGTATCCGTAGCCCAAATGCGTGCCGACTTCATCTTGTCGGGTGTAACTCAGTTGAGCGCGCACATACCGATATCCTGCATCCAAGCGGGTTTCTAAAGCCTCATGTTGAGCATTGACGGGACCCGGCGCACGAGAGGCCTGCGTACCAAACGCCTCATCCAGCGCGGTTTGGGCATCGCGTTCAATCACTTTTTTCATGCCCTCCGTTTCACTCCATTCCAGCGTTGCGGCCAAACTGAGATCACCATATTGTTTTCCATGCACAGCCCACAACGCATGGCTGCCAAAACTGCCCAATTGCACCCCCACCTCAGAGCCATTAATATCTTGTCCCTTGCGGGTAATCACGTTAATGACTCCAGCAAATGCGTCCGCACCATACAAGGCCGAACCAGGGCCACGAATAACTTCAATACGTTCAATACTTTGTACCGACATGCCTTGCCATAATACACCACGATTGCCTGTCACCACAGATTTCACGGGAACATGGTTGATCATGAGCAGGACTTCTGGGTTGGTAGACGTGTAAATGCCCCGAATGGAATAAAGAGAAGTGTTATTAACACCATGATGACTGACATGTAAACCCGGCACCATTTCCAATACATCATCAATATTACGTGCGCCCATCGCTTCAATATCTTGTCGAGTGATCACCGTGGTCACCGCCGGTGCCTGCTGCCGACTCTGACTAAATCCCGTCGCCACCGAAACTTTCTCGGCTTTCACCAAACCATCAAACACATCAAAGACATCATCTAATGACACCTCAATGTCTAACATTTCTTCTAATTCAAATTGCTTTAAATAATCCACCCATTGTTCATTGGTTCTGGCATGAAGTGTTGAACTAAAACAACAGTAAGAAAAAAGACTTAAAAATACCAATCTATGGGATAAAAATTGCGCCCGTGACAACATGTGGAATCCCCTTGCGTTTTATTGTTGAACCACATCACCAACCCGTAATAAATTCGCACTGACGGTTAATTGCATATCTCGAATGGTTTGTGGATCAATCATGAAACGGACTCGATTGTCGCGCAAATAAAATTCGATCATCCCACCGACCCGAATAAAATCCGTCACATTACCCACCGTTAAAATCGGTAAATTTGCTGTTTGACGAATGATAGCATCAATCCGAGGTGCTTCAGAGGGACTAATGAACAAAATATGACAACTCTTAACCGTATCAGGTCGATTTAGATAAGAGACCTTAATGGTTCTGCCATTATATTTTTCATCTTGAACGGCTAAATCTAACACATCTTCAAACGGATTTTGTCCTAAAATACAGATAATAAAATCACTGTCTTTTGCGGCAAAAGCACTGTCCGGCCAGGTGACAAATAAACTAAAACGAAATAAAAAAATAGCTTGCAATTGCGATTCTTTTGGCATGGCTGAATTAGCAAAACCCATCGGAGACAAAGAAAGCATAAACAACAAACTAATAAGTCCATAAAAAAATCGATAAGAAATCACGGATGACAGCATGATAAATGACCTAAAGGGTAGAAGATTAAAGACAATTTAATTCAGTTGTTTCTTTGGCATGTTCGCCTACGTCAATAAATAGGGGTGAGAGATGTTATTCAGGCAGCGGAGCAACCGTCTTTGGCAGCGTAATGATAAACACAGTCCCTTGACCATAACTGCTTTCAACCGTCACTTCTCCTCCCATTAAACGGCAAAATTGACGAGTAATCACCAAACCCAAACCCGTCCCCCCAAATTTGCTACTGATGGCTGATGTGGCTTGGCTAAAGACCTTAAACATCCGTTCTAACTGCTCTGGAGTCATTCCCATGCCCGTGTCTCTGACCCGAAAAGCCAACCAATCCTCCCCTTCTTGTTTGAATGCGCTGACTTCTAAAGTAATCTGTCCCGCTTCGGTGAATTTGCACGCATTACTCAATAAATTCAATAGGCATTGTTTTAATTTTGTAAAGTCAGCATACATTCTTTCAATCTCAGGTTCAATCTGTATCTGAAAATGATTGCCATTTTTTCGTAATAAAGGCTCAATAAAAACCGTAATCTCTGACAGTAATTCCTCGATCTCAAATTCCGTCAAGTTCAAATCCATTTTACCCGCTTCGACTTTGGAAAAATCCAACACCTGATTAATCAATGTCAGTAAATGTTGTCCTGAACTTCTTATTTTTTCCAAATCTTCAACCGCTTCACCGATGAGTTTATCTGGTTCATCTTCTTTTAACATTTCGCTGTAGCCAATAATGGCATTTAATGGCGTACGTAACTCATGTGCCATGTGCGCGATAAATTCATTCTTAATGCGATTTTTTTCTTCGGCTAATTTTTGCGCTTTTTGGGCTTGACTGCTGTTTTCTTCTAAAATCGAAAAAGATAAACGTAAGTGCATGGCCATTTGATTAAAACTACTGGCTAATAAACCAATTTCATCTTCTCGTTCCACAGGGACTTGTTGATTCCAATCGCCTTGTGCCAATTGGGTTGCTGCATGGGTTAATTGGCTAATCGGTTTTAACAAATAACTGGCCAATAAACTGGTAAATAACGCAATTAAAACCGTCGCTAAAATCGCCACTCCAATCGCCACACTCCAAAATAAGCGTTCTTTTTCCAACACTTCGCTTTTGCCTTGCAAAGCAAACACCCGCCAACCATTGGATAATAAAATACTATAGGTGAGCCATTCCGTACCATCTTCATCCGTAAAGTCATAAAATTGCTGCATTTCACGCGAACTCAACACCTCTTTAACCGGAGATTCTTGGCTAAAATCGGTTAAATGCTCCCCTTTGACATAAATCTCATTAGGATGCGCCAATACTTCGCCCTTTTCACTGACCAAAAACACATAACCCGTTTTGCCCAAGCGCGTCGCTCCAATTAACGCTCCTAAATCAGAAAGAAAAGTCGCCACAAAAGCCACGCCAATAATATTTTTATCCGTTTCTATTGCCATCCATTCTTCAGACGCATTATGATTGATCAAATCAAACGTTAATGGGTCTGCTTCGCCCGTCGGCGTTAAACCATAATAATCTTTTTGATAAGCCAATACAGCTTGATAGGTCAATTCGTCATAATAGCCTGTTGATTCACCCTGATAATATTCCATTTCCCGCAAGCCGTCCTGCAACCACGCCACCCGCTGATCTTTCTGCCCTAAAGTCAGAGCCGCTTGCGCATAAATGGGAACGGCAAAAATCACCGCAGGTTGCGCAAAAGTGCTAGAAATCAGTGGCTCGCGCACCAAAGTTTTACCTTCTTCCATAATGGCTTTAAAGTAATGACGATTACTGAGATTGGTGCGGGTATTGGCTTGTTCGGGGGTGATTTTTCCCCAACCGCTGGCGACCACATTGCCTTGCGTATCTAAAGTGGCCGCGCTGTAAATTTCACTGTAAACTCGATAAGTCGCCGATAACGCAGGTAACTGTTGATGGTCTTGCATAGAGAGAAACTGACGATTTTCCGCTAACGTACGCAAAGCCCATACATTCATATCATCCCAACGAGACACATTACGCGCCAACGCATCAGCCCGCAATTGCATATTGGCGCGGGCTTCCTGTTGAATGATCTGCGCCCCATGCCAACTGGCAAAAAACATCGCCACTAGCATTAACGGCACAATTCCCAGTAGCACCAGTGCAATCAAGCGGTAACGAATCGTTTTGAAAATAAAGACACTCATCACATCAGATCATCCGTGTGGAAAAAAAGAAAGGATTGGCCGGCACATTATGCCAGTTTATCGCCAGAAAGTTAGCAGTGAATTCACCGTCTGGTGTCGATCTGGAATAATCAGGAATATCAGCGAGTTTTAACGTCAATTTAACATAAAAAAGATTAACTTTTTATTCCCCAGACAAAAAATGCGCTGATTCTACACCAACTTATTGTCTTTTTATCAAGAAAACTGTAATGTATTCGATTTAATTCCAAGCCATTCGTGATAAGATTTCGATAAAAATTTAAACCGATCATAACATCAAATAAACCGTGCAACCTCTACTATTGTTTTACGCGGAGTTATCGTGACATTACCCAGCCATATTCTCATCGTGGATGATGATGAAGCCGGACAATTGGCTTTGGAAGGCTTATTGTCCTTAGAAGGTTATCAACTAAGTGTCGCCAGCAGCGGCCAAGAAGCCATTCAACAAGCAAGGCATATCTTACCTGATTTGATTTTACTGGATGTCATGATGCCGGGCATGGATGGCTTTGAGGTGTGTCAATATTTGCGACAGGACAGTGTGTTGGCCGAAGTTCCTGTGATTTTGGTCACCACTTTAGACAGCCAAGAGTCGCGTGTGCGCGGAATTGAAGCGGGCGCGGATGATTTTATTTCCAAACCCTTTGATCGGGTCGAATTGCGGGCGCGAGTGAAAACCGTCACCCGTTTAAATCGTTATCGTCGCTTGTTGGCAGAACGGCAAAAATTTGAATGGGTGGTAGAAGCGGCTGACGAAGGTTATGTGTTACTTGATGCGGCGGGCATGGTCTGTTATGCCAATACGCAAGCACGTCTGTATTTGGAATTGGCTGAGGCGAAAATAGCGGCTGATTGTTTGCCGCCGTGCCATTTTCTGCAACGAGTACAACAGTTTTACCAGTGCCAACCCACAGAAGCTTGGGAAAATTGGCCAGAATTACCCGTGCAAAGTGATATGCCTCGCTATTTGGTGCGGGCTGAAACCCATGACGCGCCTATTTTCTGGCTACAAGTTGACGTGTTTCGTTTGCACACGCATCGAGAAAATTGGTTAATTCGTTTGCGCGATATTAACGAGAAAGTGTTAGAACAGCAGCGAATGTGGACTTTTGAACGTCTCGTGTCTCACAAACTGCGCACGCCGTTGACCGGATTAACCGCCTTGCAATTGGTTCGTTTACGTTTATCTAAAATGAACGCCGATCCAGAATTAATTGAGTTAATTGAAGCGGCTGAAGAAAGTTTTGAACGCTTAAAACATCAAACCAGTGATATTTTGGCTTATTTAGACGCGCCTTTATTATTAAAATCACAAGAAGGCTGTTGGCTCAATGAGTTATCGGATTTGTTTACTGAAACAGCAGAAACATTAGCCCTCAGCGCGCAATGCCAATGGGAAGATGATTCAGAAAAGAATGTTTTATTAGGACAATTGTTGTTATCTAAACAAGCGATACGGGCTATTTTTCAAGAATTGTTAGAAAATGCGCGTAAATTTCATCCCCATCAATCGCCAGAAGTCATTTTACAAATAGCTCCCTGGTCAAACCAACGAGTACGTTTGATGATTTTAGACAACGGACGACGTTTGTCACCTGTGGAATTGGCGCGGGTATGGACTCCTTATTACCAAAGTGAGAAGAATTTTACGGGAGAAGTGTCTGGTATGGGTTTGGGGTTGCCGACGGTGGCTTCTTTGGTGTGGAGTGCGGGGGGGAGTTGTCGTATGTTAAATCGGAGCGATGTGCTTGGTGTGGGGGTAGAACTGGTTTTGCCTGTGAATCTGACATAAACTGTCAAAAATATTTGCAATCGGCTTGAAATTGGGACAGATACCTATTATATCCGTCATGGCTCGTATTTTTTACGCAGCCAGAGACAACAATAACCGATTTTAGGACTGACGATTTCAACGCAATACAGGAGATTTTTTCATGGGTTTGTTTGACATGTTTAAGGGTGATTCTGGTTTGGAAATGACCCCGCACTTGGCTTTTGCCACTTCTTTGTTGTACATTATTGCCGCCGATGGCGAAATCAGCAATGAGGAAGTAGGACAATTGTTGTCGGTGTTGGGCGGAGAAGAAAGCGGCGGCACGATTGGCGTGGGCGCAAATAACCGTAAATTGTTAGAAAATGCACAACGTTACGTTCGTGGCCACAGTATTAGTGAGTTTTTGGCCGAAGCCACGCCATTGTTGAGTGATGGTCAGAAAATGTGTATTTTACTGAATTTAGCGGATTCTCTGTTGTCAGACGGCACGGCTGCCCCTGAAGAACAGAAGATGTTTGGGCAGGTTATGCAGGGATTTGGTATTTCTGAAGAGCGTTTCCAACCGTTTTTTGAAGTGATCGTGTTGAAGAATGATCGCACGGTGTTCATTAAACCTGAGCATCCAAACAACGCCCCAGGTTACGTCGTTAAACTTTCTAAATAAAATCAGCCGCTTCATTAAGCTGTATTAAACAGTTTTTTGAAGCGGTTTTTTTATCTTTTTATTCGTGAGGTAGTTATGGCAATAGAAAATTTAATAGAAAAAGTGGTGTTTCGCAGCCGTTGGATTTTAGCCCCTTTTTATTTGGGTTTGGTGGCGGTGTTGGTGATTTTGCTGATTAAATTTTGGATAAAGCTTGTAGATACGCTGTTGAATATTTGGACATTAGAGGGGACACAAGCGGTTTTGCCTATTTTGAGCCTAATTGATTTTGTGCTGATTTCCAATTTACTGCTGATTATTATTTTTAGTGGTTATGAGAATTTTGTCTCAAAAATTGGTGAGGCAGAGGGACATGAAGATCGTCCTGATTGGATGGGGCATGTGGATTATGGTGGGTTAAAGATTAAGGTCATTGGTTCTATCGTGGCGATTTCTTCTATTGATTTATTGAAGGCGTTTTTCAATGTTTCTAACATGGATCATCAAGACTTAATGTGGTTGGTGATTTTGCATTTAACGTTTGTGACTTCGGGAGTTTTATTTGCGTTTATGGAGCGCATTTCTCACAGCGTTCCTATACACGGTCGGCATAAAACAGAACACCAAAAGCAGTAAGTTAGTTTGTACTTAGCCCCTCTTTAATAGGAGGGGTAAAAATGTCAATATTCGGTATGAAAATTTTAGGAATTAACCAATGAATTTTAATAAACGTTTGAGATTAGCAAAAGAAAATTTTGACGCGGGATTAATGGCGTTAGATTCTGCCGATTATCAAAAAGCGGTTGATTGTTTTTTAGAATCTGCAAAACTGTATAAAGGAATAAAAGAAAAAGAGGAAGTTTATGCTGCATCTTTAGTCAATGCAGCCAATGCTTTAGGTGAATTAGGAGAATATGAAAGAGCAAAATCACTTTTAAATAAAGCTATTTTAACTCAAAAGAAAATACTTGGTGTAGAGCATCCTGATGTGGCTGCAAGTCTTAATAATCTAGGTGAAATTTATCGAAAACAAGGTGAGTATAGTAAAGCCAAAGAATTTTATAAAAAATCCTTAGATATTTGGGAAAAAAATTTTGGAAATCAACATCCTGATGTGGCTACAAGTCTTAATAATTTAGCCAATATTTATAGAGAACAAGGAGATTATGATAAAGCCAAAGAATTTTATGAAAAATCCTTAGTCATTCGGGAAAAATATTTTGGAGAGCAACATCCTGATGTGGCTGCAAGCTTTAATAATCTAGGTGGAATTTATCGAGAACAAGGTGATTATAGTAAAGCCAAAGAATTTTATGAAAAATCCTTAGTCATTCGGGAAAAATATTTTGGAGAGCAACATCCTGATGTAGCTACAAGCCTTAATAATTTAGCTATTATTTATGCAGATCAAGGCGATTATGATAAAACCAAAGAATTTCATGAAAAATCTTTAGCCATTCGGGAAAAATATTTTGGACACCAACATCCTGATGTTGCTAAAAGCATTAATAATTTAGCTACTATTTATCGAGAACAAGGTGATTATGATAAAGCCAAAGAATTTTATGAAAAATCTTTAGCTATTCTGGAAAAAAATTTTGGAACACAACATCCTGATCTAGCTCTAGTTATTCATAATTTAGCCAATATTTATCAACAGGAAGGCGATCATAGTAAAGCAAAGGAACTTCAAGAAAAAGCACTAGCTATTCGTGAGGAAAAACTCGGAATTCACCACCCTAAAACAGTGCAAAGTTTAAACGCTCTCGCCAATACAATCATTGAAAATCCAAACACCGCAAAAGACATTACTGAAATGGCTGTTTTGCACGAGATGGTTTTGCAATTTTTCATAGAAAAACTTGAAAAAATTCCTTTTTATTTTACCCTTCGCACTCCGCGTAATGATGAGCAAGGGCGATTGTCTAAAGGTTATTGGTTTTTAGGCGAAGAAGAATTTTTATATTTCTCTTTTTGGAAAGGTATTGATAACAGCAATCAAATGCCGACAATTACCCTTCTGCTTGATATGCAACAACAATTAACTGTTATTTTTAACGGAAAAGATTCGCCTAAAAAAGCCGAATTTTTACAAGATTTAACCCAATTATTTAACAATTTTATTCAAGTCACGGGAGAAAATCGTTGGAAAAAAACCTATTCTCTACCTTGGCAAGATGCTTTAGACAGTTTTTTAATAGATAAAGCGCAAATTGATGATTATTTAACCTTAAAAGGCGGAAAAATTGAAGATTTTAGCTTTATTCCAGAAACAGAATTTTTACAATCTTTGCGATTTGTCCAATTACTCAGCCATAAATTAAAAAGCCATGAAATAAAACATTTAACTGAAGTCGGCAAGCCTTTAAAATTGCATTCTTTGCAATTAAACAATATCGGACATTTTGAAAATCTAGGCATTGATTTAAGCCGACAAGTGACTATTTTCATTGGCGAAAATGGCAGCGGTAAATCGACTGTTTTAAAAGCCATTGCCTTAGCTTTATCAGGTAAAGCAAAAACTTTAGATGTCGAATTAATTCAAGATTATTTACGCATTATCGAAACAGACGAAGATGGCACAAAACATTTTTGTGAAAAAGGCTCTATTCATTTAAATTTACAAATCAATACCGTACAAAGCCAAATTATTGAATTTAATCATACTGAATTAGGTGGCGTAGGAATAGAAACATTTGTGGACAATGATGATGAATGGTTATTAGCCAGTGATAATCGTTTTATTGATTTAATTTTAGGTTTTCCACAAGGTAAAAAACGCGATGCAAAAGCCATCGGCAAAATTGTTGAGCCTAATTTAAATGATGTTCTTGATTTAATAGAAGAGCGCGACATTAGCAAATGGAAAGCGGATTTAGTTGAATGGATAGTTGCGCTTTATCGTGAACCTGATGCGTCAATTCGTGAGAAAAATTTAGTACAAATTCAATGGATTTTTACTATTTTCTCTAAAATTATTTCTGATACGCAAGCCAATGCGATTCGTTTAAAAAGTGCCGTTCATGACCCCGCCACAGGGGAAAAAGACATTATTATTTGCACGCCCGATATGCCCGACGGCATTTCTTTAAACTTACTCAGTCAAGGTTACACCAACATTTTTATCTGGGTGGGTCGCCTCGTCATGCGTTTATATGCCGCCTTATCCGCGCACCAAGCCGCCCAGAAAGCCGAAAAACACCCCTTTCTACGCCACCCCAACACCCGCGGCAAACGTTACGACGCAAACACCATTGAAGAATTGCATGGAATTGTATTAATTGACGAGGTTGATACTTATTTGCATCCGCAAGTACAATATCGAATTTTATTAGTATTAATGCAACAATTCCCAAATTTTCAATTTATAGTTACCACCCATTCTGCTGTTATGCTGACTTATTTGGAAGATAAAAATAATAAAATATCTACTTATAGATTATCCCCAAATACGCAGCCAGAACTTTTCCAACATTCGTATGGAGGGACAACAGGAGAAACGCTATATAATTATTTTGATATTTCAGAAAGACCTAAAGAAATAGATCAATTGATACAACGTATTTATATGTACGCGGAGCAGGATAATATTGTTAAGGCTAAAGAACTTTTTACCACTTTAAAAAATATCAGGGGAGAAGATGACCCTATTACTATTGAATTAAGTGCTTATTTTGAATCATGAGAAAAATAGACAAAAACCGTGAACCCATTTGCTTAACGCATTATAAAAAGCAAAATAAAACCCATAATTACGCAGAATTTAGTGGGAATAACCGTGATTGTTTTGATGAATTGCGGCTTGCTCTTTTACAGGAAAGCGGCTTTCTTTGTTGCTATTGTATGCAACGAATTGTCATTAATGAAGGCAATGAAACAGATGTTAAAAAAAATTTGTCTCAAATGATAGTAGAACACTTTAAACCTAAAAGTGTTTATGATGGAACAAATGGCAAAAAAAATTTACATTTGGACTATAATAATTTAATTGCAACTTGTAATGGCAATCAAAGCAGTAAAGGTAATGAAAAAAAACATTGCGGTGCATTAAAAGATAATGGTGAATTCGTATATTTACCAAATCCTGCCAGTGATGAATTTGCTCATTTTCAAACAAAAATCAAATATAAAGAAAGGGGCAGTGAAATTAAATATTTAGAAAATCCAGTTGATCGTAAAGTATTAATAGTTGCGCCAACAAATCCAGATGATATTGAAAATGATGAATTGGTCGGCACTCGTTTGGGAAAATTAAACCTTAACGAATCTAACCTCGCTAAAAAAAGATATGCAGTCTGGAATAAAGTAAAGCGACAATTAGAACAAGAAAATTGGGAAAGAAGCAAAATTGAAGAGAAAATTAAGGAATATTCAACTTTATATGAAAAAACATCAATGGGGACAATATATCATGTGTATCATGAATTTTGCGCAATGGTTGTTTTTTTCTTAGAGGGAAAGTTATTAACAATTAAAAACGAGCAATAAACAACGTCAATTCTGATTCAGACAAAAGTATACCTTCTGCGGGTTATTTTGACTACATTGCCACAAGGCTTGTGGAAACGAGATGAACCCTATCTTTTTGTATATCATTTTTCTCCCCCCAAAACCCGCCCCAAAAACTGCCCCGTATAAGAATGCGCCAATTCCGCCACCTGTTCGGGTGTGCCTGATGCGATGATATTGCCGCCGTTTTCGCCGCCTTCGGGGCCTAAATCAATAATCCAATCCGCGGTTTTAATCACATCCAAATGATGTTCAATAATCACCACCGTATTGCCGTGATCGCGTAGGCGATGCAAAACTTTTAATAATTGCACCACATCATGAAAATGTAATCCTGTAGTCGGCTCGTCTAAAATATATAACGTTTTTCCTGTATCTCGTTTTGACAACTCCCGCGCCAATTTCACTCGCTGCGCCTCGCCACCCGACAATGTCACTGCATTTTGACCCAACTTTAAATAAGACAATCCCACATCAATTAAGGTTTGCAATTTGCGCGCAATAGAAGGAATCGCTTCAAAAAAATGCAAGGCATCTTCTACCGTCATTTGCAACACATCATCAATCGTTTTTCCTTTATATAAAATATCTAACGTTTCTCGATGATAACGTTTTCCTTGACACACATCACACACCACATACACATCAGGTAAAAAGTGCATTTCCACTTTAATCACGCCATCCCCTTGACACGCCTCACAACGCCCCCCTTTCACATTAAAAGAAAAACGCCCCGCCGCATAACCCCGTGAACGCGCCTCCGCAGTGCCTGCAAATAAGTCTCGAATGGGCGTAAATAAACCCGTATAAGTCGCAGGATTAGAACGCGGCGTGCGACCAATCGGGCTTTGATCAATATCCACGACTTTATCCAATAAATTCAAGCCTTCAATTCGCTCATAATTAGCACATGACAAACGCGCTCCATTTAATTCATTCGCGGCTAAAGGATATAATGTGTCATTAATTAATGTCGATTTGCCCGAACCTGAAACACCAGTAATGCAGACCAATAAACCCAGCGGTAATTCTAAAGTAATGTTTTTTAAATTATGACCTGTTGCGCCGATTAAACGCAACATTTTATCGGCTTGAATCGGGACACGGTGTTGTGGAATTTCGATCCGTTTTTTTCTGGATAAATATTGTCCTGTCAATGACTTAGGCTCTGCCATCACTTCGGCGGGAGTGCCTTGTGCGACAATGTAACCACCGTGAACGCCCGCACCAGGGCCAATGTCCACTAAATGATCCGCGGCTAATATCGCTTCTTCATCATGTTCTACTACAATTACTGTATTTCCTAAATCGCGCAAATGCAATAAAGTTTCCAATAAACGTTGATTGTCGCGTTGATGTAATCCAATTGACGGCTCATCCAACACATACATCACACCCACCAATCCTGCACCAATTTGACTGGCCAAGCGAATCCGTTGCGCCTCGCCCCCTGACAAGGTATCCGCACCGCGATCTAAACTGAGATAATCTAAACCCACATTGATTAAAAATTGTAAACGTTGTTGAATTTCCTTTAAAATTTTCTCAGCAATCGCTTGTTTTTGTCCTGTGAATTGTAATTGTTGTAAAAATTGATGAGCGCGATGAATCGACAAACGAGCGATGTCAGGCAGGCTGTGTTTTTCCAGTAAAACATGACGCGCCGACTCGTTTAAGCGCGTGCCGTGACACGTGGGACAGGGGTGTTGACTGAGATAGTGTGACAAATCCTCGCGCACTTGTTGCGAATCAGTATCACGATAGCGGCGTTCCATGTTGTTAATAATCCCTTCAAAGGGACGTTTACGCGAAAAAACGCTGCCCGTTTCACTTTGATAAGTAAAACTAATTAATTCTTCTCCACTGCCGTATAAAATTAATTGCTGTAATGAATCGGTTAATTGATTGAAAGGCGTGTTTAAATTAAATTGATAATGTTGTTGTAAAGATTCTAGTAATTGGAAATAATAAGGCGTGCGCCGATCCCAACCCCGAATCGCACCCTCAGCCAGACTTTTTTCTGGATGTGTGACGATACGTTGCGGATCGAAAAATTGTTTTACACCCAAACCGTCGCACGTCGGACACGCGCCCGCCGGATTATTAAAAGAAAAAGATCGCGGCTCTAATTCACTGACACTATAACCGCATTCTGGACACGCAAAATGTGCGGAATAAATTAACGGATGTTTTTCTGATTCTTCGTCTATTCCCACCACCATCGCCAGACCATTTCCCAAACGCAATGCCATCTCAAAAGATTCGCTTAAACGCAGGCGTAAATCAGGATTAATTTTAAAGCGATCAATCACCACTTCAATAGTATGTTTTTTGTGTAAATCCAATGTCGGAGGTTCATCTAAATCAATGAGTTGCCCATCTACGCGAGCGCGAATAAAGCCTTGTGTTTGTAATTGTTTAAATAATTCAACATATTCCCCTTTACGATCTCGCACGATTGGCGCAAGTAACATAAACCGTTTTTCTGCGGGTAAACTTAAAACATGATCCACCATTTGGCTAACGGTTTGCGCATGTAATGGCAGGTGATGTACGGGACAATGCGGCGTGCCAATGCGCGCAAATAATAAACGCAAATAATCATAAATTTCTGTCACCGTTCCTACTGTAGAACGCGGATTGTGTGAAGTGGATTTTTGTTCAATCGCAATCGCAGGCGATAAGCCTTCAATATGATCCACATCGGGTTTTTCCATCACCGATAAAAATTGCCGCGCATAAGCCGATAACGATTCCACATAACGCCGCTGCCCTTCCGCATATAAGGTGTCAAAAGCCAACGACGATTTGCCCGAACCCGATAAACCCGTAATGACCACAAAACGATTTCTCGGTAAAATAAGATCAATGTTTTTTAAATTATGCGTGCGCACACCGCGTAATTGGATAATATCTGTCATGTTTTAAATCGAAAAAATAGAGTTAAATGCAAAATGTTTTGTGTCTTTATTGCAGCAAGCTGAATATCTTTATTTAACGACTCATGTCAATAACGCTCACAATTGAGCTAAAATAATCAGCAGATCGTCGATCTGATGTAACAACCCCTATTCTAAACGATTCCACGAATCTCACTTAAAATTTCACCTCAAAAATGACAAGCACACAAACTCAATTAGCCATTATTGGTGGCACAGGATTAACACAACTTGACGGTTTAGAAATCACCCATCGACAGGTGTTAGATACGCCTTATGGCGCGATTTCCGCGCCTATTTTGCATGGACATTATCATGGCTGTGCGGTGGCGTTTTTAGCGCGACATGGCGCAGGACATACCATCCCACCTCATAAAATTAATTACCGTGCTAATCTTTGGGCTTTAAAAAGTTTAGGCATTAACACGATCATTGCGGCTGCGGCTGTTGGTGGCATTCATCCCCAAATGCAAGTGGGTGATTTGGTTATTCCGCATCAATTAATTGATTATACTTGGTCAAGAGAACATACTTTTTTTAGTGATTTTAATAGCCCCACAGAACAAATGAATCACTTAAAACATATCGATTTTTCTTCACCTTATTGTGAGCGATTACGCCGCTATTTATTAGACGCTGCAAAATCACTTCCTTTCACTGTACATGCCCAAGGCGTTTATGGCGCAACGCAAGGCCCGCGTTTAGAAACCATTGCAGAAATTAATCGCATGGAGCGAGATGGTTGCGATTTGGTGGGAATGACGGGAATGCCCGAAGCTGCATTAGCCCGCGAATTAGAATTATGTTATGCCACTTGTGCCGTCGTGGCTAATCCCGCTGCAGGACGCGGTAATAACAGTGAAATTAGCATGAGCGATATTGAAATGGCGTTAGAATTGGGTATGAGTCGATTACGGGCGTTATTTACCGCAGTTTTAACCGCGGGATTTTTAGATTTTAAATAAGCACCTAAACGAAAATAATAATGTCCTAATTTTGGTATATTTGTGCGGATAATGGTTTATTGTAACGCACGGGACTTTGATGGCTTGCTAGACGGTTAGATGTGGGGTCAAGTTGGGCAAGATAGGGTTGAATTTGTTGGAAAAAATGCGCCTGTTGCGACTCAGGTAAGGGAAGCGTATGAGGAAGTTTGACCGTCAATGGGTCATGATGTACTCCATCCACATGAAATTCGTAATGCAAATGTGATCCCGTTGCCAGCCCACTTCTCCCCACATAACCAATCACTTGTCCTTGTTGTACGCTATCGCCCACGCGCAAACTGCTCGCAAATTTGGACAAGTGCGCGTACAACGTTTGGTAGCCGCCCACGTGACTGAGAACGATCACCCGCCCGTAACCTCGTTGTCTTTCTAACGTTTTCACCGTCCCCTCTCCAGTCGCCATCACTGGAGTCCCAGTGGGCGCGGCGTAATCAACCCCGTTGTGTTGTCTGAAACGATTTAAAATTGGGTGGCGGCGTTGTCCAAAAGTCGAACTTAAACGGGCATATTCTACGGGATTACGCAAAAAAGCTTTGCGTAATCCTTGACCTTCGGGAGTATAATATGAAATATGTCCCGTCGGATCAATGTAACGCACTGCACGGTAAGATTGCCCGCGATTGATAAACTCAACGGCTAACAAAGGGCCAGCTTGCTGCTGTTGGCTGTCATTTTCGCGCTGTTCGTAAACCACACGCAATACATCACCCGCTTGCACCGAGCGCGCAAAATCCACATCCCAGCGAAAAATATCCAACATTTCTGTGATAAAATTAGTAGGAATACGGTGTTTTTTGGCAGTTTCGTACAGAGAATGAGTTACGATTGCTTCGGTACGAATCAGACGTGTTTTGACAGGACGCGCGCGAATTTGACTACTGAACCCCGTCATTTCACGACTAACGTATAACTCTTCATCAAAATTCAGTTCCAACATTAACTCATTAATATGACCTTCTTGATCCGTATGCACGGTGAGATAATGTCCGGCCGGTAGGGATTGAAAATGGGAGCGGTGCGCAGAGGATAAAATGGATTGTAAATGATCGCGATTCAGTTGATATTCTTGAAATAAACCGTCCAGCGTATCCCCTGCTTTAATGGTAATTTCTAACCAATCGGGAACGTCAATGGTCGGTACTGGCGTTAAATGTGCCGCTAAACGAGAACTTGAAACCACCGTCACCTGCGCTTCTGGAGAAGCAACAGGGGGAATTTTTTCTTGATTATCAGGCTCATAGAGAGAAGCGTTGGAAGTCGTCAGCCACCACACCAACATCAGTGCCACACCGGGCAAAATCATCCAGAAGTAAGGGCGACGATGTCGAGGGTGAATAAAAGTGACTTGACGAGGTCTGCGCATAAACATGACACGAGCGAAAACGGTTAAAGTGTGGTGGATGAAAGGTTAAAAATAACAGACCATTGGACTTTAAACGATTTCTCCCCCTTTTGGCAAGCAATTTTTATGGCTCACTTTCGCATTTACTTTAATTGTTTGCTCAGATATGAGAAAAATTTTAAATCTGCTGCAAAAAATCGGTTAAAGCCTGCGTTTGTTCCACCGCATTACCCAGATAAGTTTCTGGCAATAAAGCCAATAAACGATTCTTTTCCGTTTCTGACAAAGGCAATTCTAAAATAAATGCCTGCAAACGGGCTTGATCAATTCCTCGTCCGCGGGTTAATTCCTTTAATTTTTCATACGCATTCGGCACGCCATCCCGACGCATCACCGTTTGAATCGGTTCTGCCAACACTTCCCAAGCGGTTTTAATATCGGCTTCAATAGCAGCTACATTCACTTCTAATTTACCAATTCCTTTTAAACAAGATTCATAAGCAATTAAAGTATGCGCCACACCTACGCCTAAATTGCGCAACACGGTAGAATCGGTTAAATCGCGTTGCCAGCGAGAAATCGGCAATTTGGCCGCTAAATGTTCAAATAACGCATTGGCAATGCCTAAATTACCTTCTGCATTTTCAAAATCAATAGGATTTACTTTATGCGGCATGGTTGATGATCCAATTTCACCTTGAACCACCCGTTGTTTAAAATAACCTAAAGAAATATAACTCCAAATATCTCGACAAAAATCAATTAAAATCGTATTAAATCGCGCCATCGCATCAAATAATTCTGCAATATAATCATGAGGTTCAATTTGCGTGGTGTAAGGATTCCATGTTAAGCCTAATTGCTGCACGAATGTTTGACTTAATAATTGCCAATTCACATCAGGATAAGCCGAGAAATGCGCATTGTAATTACCCACGGCACCATTGAATTTACCCAATAAATCCACCGCTGCCACTTGACGATATTGGCGTTGTAAACGATAAGCCACATTAGCCATTTCTTTGCCCAAAGTTGTGGGAGAAGCGGGCTGGCCATGCGTGCGCGATAACATGGGAATTTCTGCGTAACGTTGAGCTAATTCGCTTAATGCCGCAATGACCGCTTGCATTTGCGGCAAAATAATCGTTTTTCTCGATTCTTGCAACATCAAGGCATAAGCCAAATTATTAATATCTTCTGAGGTGCAAGCGAAATGTAAAAACTCGCCAATAGCCGCTAATTCTGCGTGTTCACTAATGGATTCGCGTAAAAAATATTCGACTGCTTTTACATCATGATTCGTGGTGCATTCAATCATTTTTACCCGCTGGGCTTGCTCAGGAGTCACATTATCCGCTAATTGATTTAATAAATTCTGTGCAGAATCAGATAAGGCAGGCACTTGAGGAATTTCATGTTGTGCGGCTAAAAATTGCAACCAACGAATCTCTACTAAAATCCGATAACGAATTAAACCATATTCACTAAAAATAGCGCGTAATGAAGCGGTTTTATTGGCATAACGGCCATCAATAGGAGAAATCGCTGTCAAAGGAGAAAATAACATAAAATAATCCTAAGAAATAATTAAAAGAAATCCGTTATTATAACGATTAAAGCAGGGATAAAAAAACGCCTGTCACAAAATGATCACACACTTGTGACAAAATCAAGAATATGGCAAGATTATATCTGAATATCCATATATATAAATATCACAACCCGTAGGAGACACTCGTATGCGTAAAAAAGGCGTTTTATTTGTTTGTATTCACAACAGCGCACGCAGCCAAATGGCAGAAGCATGGTTTAACCATTTTTGCAGTGAAGAATTTTTTGCCGAAAGCGCAGGCATCGAACCCGGCACGCTTAACCCGCTGGCCGTCGCCGCCATGCAAGAAGTGGGCATTGACATTTCCCAGAAAAAAACCCAAAGCGTATTCGAGTTGTTCAAAGCCAGCCGTATTTATGCTTACGTGGTGACAGTGTGTGACGAAACCAGCGCGGAACGCTGCCCCATTTTCCCCGGTGTCACCACGCGCATTAATTGGAGTTTTCCCGATCCTTCCCAATTTCAAGGCACAGAAGAAGAACGTTTAGAACAAGCCCGCGCCGTCTCTCTTTTAATTAAAGCCAGAGTGAAAAATTGGTGTAGAGAAATCGGCGCATTAAATCCTAATTTTGCCTAAGATATTGGCTTAATTAATCGCAGATGCGGTTTTAAATAACCGCATCTCATTACGGTAATAATCACTTATTGACAGGCTTCACATTCGCCGCCATCTAAATTACACGAATTCGGTGACATCAATGTTTCCATTGGCTGTTGATAATTGGGTAAATTCACCGTACTTTTTTCCACGTGAGTCGCGCCTAAAGTGCGTAAGTAATAAGTCGTTTTTAAACCGCGAATCCACGCCAATTTATATAAACTGTCTAATTTACGTCCCGCAGGTTGCGCCATATATAAATTTAAGGATTGCGCTTGATCTAACCATTTTTGTCGTCGCGCTGCCGCTTCGATTAAATAGCTAGATTCTATTTCAAAAGCGGTCTGATAAAGCCGTTTCATGTCATCAGGAATGCGCGCAATGGACGCTAAATGTCCATCAAAATACTTGAGATCATTCACCATCACGTCATCCCAAATCCCTAATTTTTTCAAATCAGCAACTAACCATGAATTAATCACCGTAAATTCGCCCGACAAATTCGATTTAACAAATAAATTTTGAAAAGCAGGTTCTATAGATTGCGACACACCGCAAATATTAGAAATAGTGGCGGTGGGTGCAATTGCCATGCAATTAGAATTGCGCATTCCCACTGTTTTTACGCGCTCCCGCAAACCATTCCAATCTAATCTTTGCGCCAAAGAAAGCGATAAATAATGACCACGAGATTGCGCCAATAATTGCAAACTATCAATAGGTAAAATACCTTGACTCCATAAAGAACCTTTAAAGGTAGAATAACAACCCCGTTCCTCTGCCAATAAGGTTGACGTATAAATGGCTTGATAACTGATAAATTCCATTGAATAATCCGCAAATTCAATGGCCGCTTCACTGGCATAAGGTAAGCGCAAACGATATAGCGCATCTTGAAAACCCATGAGACCCAAACCCACAGGACGATGGCGTAAATTAGCCGTTTGCGCCGTGCTGACCGAATAATAATTAATATCGATCACATTATCCAACATTCGCATGGCAATTTGCACCGTGCGTGCTAATTTTTCCTCGTCTAATTGACCCTGTTCATTAATATGCGCGACCAAATTAATAGAGCCTAAATTACACACCGCAATTTCTTCATTGGCTTTGGTATTTAAAGTAATTTCTGTACAAAGATTAGAACTATGCACCACGCCAACATGCTGTTGTGGATTGCGAATATTGCACGGGTCTTTAAAAGTGATCCAAGGGTGTCCTGTTTCAAATAACATGGTCAACATTTTACGCCACAAACCCACCGCAGATACCTTTTTAGAAAGGCGAATTTTACCCTCAGCTGCCATTTGTTCATATTGCGTATAAGCAATTTTAAAATCATCGCCATAACGCTCATGCAAATCAGGCACTTCATGGGGAGAAAACAGCGTCCATTCTTGATCTAAATGCACCCGCTCCATAAATAAATCAGGAATCCAATTTGCGGTGTTCATATCGTGCGTGCGGCGACGTTCATCACCTGTGTTTTTACGCAGTTCTAAAAACTCTTCAATATCAATATGCCACGTTTCCAAATAAGCACAGCCACTGCCTTTTCTTTTACCGCCTTGATTCACCGCAATTAAGGTATCATTAGCCACTTTCATAAATGGCACAATACCCTGAGATTGTCCATTCGTGCCTTTAATTAACGATCCCATTCCGCGCACAGGAGTCCAATCATTGCCCAAACCACCTGCCCATTTTTGCAATAACGCATTGTCTCTAATGGCACCGAAAATACCTTCTAAATCATCAGGAATCGTGGTTAAAAAACAACTGGACAATTGCGGGCGTAATGTGCCTGAATTAAACAAAGTGGGCGTACTGCTCATAAAATCAAAATGAGACAGCAAATCATAAAATTCTAAGGTGCGTTGTTCTCGCTGCGATTCATTCAAAGCCAAACCCATCGCCACGCGCATAAAAAAGGCTTGTGGCAATTCAAAACGAACCTGATCCCAATGTAAAAAATAACGATCATATAAGGTTTGCAATCCCAAATAAGTAAATTGCAAATCCCGCTCAGGTTTAATGCAAGCCGCTAATTGGGTTAAATCATATTCCGCTAAACGTGGGTCTAATAATTCCCGTTCTATTCCGTAATGAATATAAGCCTGAAAATAATCGACATAATATTCATTCATCATATCAGCCGTGATTTCTTCAGCGATACCGATATGAATTTGAGTAAACGTTTCTCGGCGTAAATCGTCTAATAATAAACGCGCTGCCACATAAGAATAATTCGGCTCACTTTCAATTAAAGTACGAGCCGCCATAATTAACACTTGATTAATATCTTCTTCTGCAATGCCATCATATAAGTTTCTAAAACTGGCCTGCATAATTACATCCACATCCACATCGCTTAAATCACGACAGGCTTGAGCCACGCGCTGCGCAATTTTTGGCTCATCTAAGGGCAAAATCTCACCGCGTGCATTTTTGACGTGAATAAGGGGCTTTTGTGCCGTTGCAGCGCGGATTTTTGCGTGCTGTTCTCGATACAACACATAGGCGCGTGCCACCTTATGTTCTCCTGCTGCCATTAAGGCCAATTCCACTTGATCTTGAATCGTTTCAATATGAATTTTTTGATGCGTAGAAACCTGTGCCATTAATTTTTGCACCACTTGTTCAGTCAAGGATTTAACCGTGTGTTTAATTCGAGTAGAGCGAGTGGCTGAATAACCTTCTACTTCTAAAAAGGCTTTAGTCATTGCCATTGCAATTTTATTGGCATCGAATGCAGTTAATTGTCCATTACGGCGAATCACAGCATAATGACTTAATGCAGTGTTGTCTAATGTCTCCACATCATCGTCATCGTGGCTGTGATCAAAATGTGGCGCATCAAGAGGCGTAATTAAATCCGATGACATATTGCAAATTCCCGATATTAAAGCATGAAATAAATTAAAAGCAACAACACCGCAATGATTGCGGTGTTTTTCGATTACATTTAGTTAATAAATAAGCTATTTTAACATTATTTTGCCCAAGAGAGAATCACTGTTTTTAAGTCTTCAGATTTCACAGGTTTACTCAAATAATCATCCATGCCTGCATCTTTACAGCGTGTGGCATCTCCGGCCATTGCATTGGCTGTGAGTGCAATAATAGGAATAGGGGGGAGTTGTTTTAATTGTTCATAATTTCGAATCGCTTTTGTGGCTTCAAATCCATCCATTTCTGGCATTTGACAATCCATAAAAACTAAATCGAATAAATCATGCTTTTCTTTCAATAAATTTAAGGCTCTAATCCCATTATTCGCAATGGTAATCTCGCAATTTAATTTGCTTAACATCAATTGCGCCACTTTTTGATTGGTTAGATTATCTTCTACCAATAATACTCTCATTTTTTTATGGTGTTGATACACTGAGGGTTGAGTGATTTTATCGGGATGAGAAGCAACAATAATTTCTGATTTAATCCGTGTTTTTTCTTCCAAATTTAACAATTGCTCATGCAGTTTTTGAAAGTTAATGGGTTTGGTAATGTATCCTTGTAAACGGCTGAGAGATTCTTGATTCAGCGGTTGAGTAATTCGCGTCAACATTAAAAGTTTTAAGGAATTAAAACGACTGTCTGCACGAATAATGCGCGCTAACGCATCACCGTCCATAAAGGGCATTTGTTTTTCTAATAAAACAATCGTGAATGGCTGTTCAGTTTGAATAGCTGCCCGCAATAAACGCAAAGCACTGGGACTGTCTTCAACGGTGGTATTGGCAATTCCCCATTCATTGAATTGCTCGGTAAATAATTCCCGTAATTTAACGTTATTATCAACCACTAAAATGCGATGTTTCTTTAATGTTTCATGCACTAATTCTGGTAATTGTTTGCGAGTCAGCATTAACGGTAAAGTAAACCAAAAATGGCTGCCTTCATTCACCACGCTAGAAAAACCCATTTCTCCTTCCATGAGTTCCACCAAACGCTGCACAATCACCAAACCTAATCCCGTACCACCATAACGGCGGCTGGTGGAATTATCCGCTTGAGAAAAAGGTTGAAATAAACGTGATTTTTCTTCTTCGGCAATGCCTATGCCTGTATCGCTAATTTCAAATTTTAAATAAATTAAATGTCGGCTACGCGCTTGTTCACTAATGCGCAAAGAAACTGCACCCTGTTCTGTGAATTTAAGCGCATTGCCTAATAAATTCATTAAAATTTGCCGTAATCGACTGGGATCGCCACCTAATAAACACGTTAATGACGGTACTTTATACCATAATTCAATGCCTTTACGATCCGCCGAAGGTGCGAATAAATGAATCACTTCCTCAATCAACATATTTAAGTTAAAAGGTAGATTTTCTAAAACTAATTTTCCTGCTTCGATTTTAGAAAAATCTAAAATATCATTAATAATCGTTAATAAACTTTCACCAGAACTGCGCAAAGTCTGCACATAATCTAATTGTTGTGGCGTTAATTCGGTCGATAGTAATAAATCAGTCATGCCAATAACGCCATTCATGGGCGTGCGAATTTCGTGGCTCATGGTGGCTAAAAATTGGCTTTTTGATTGATTTGCGGTTTCAGCGGCTTCTTTGGCTTGTTTTAATTCTTGCGTGGCTTTTCTACGTTGAGAAATATCATGAGTGACGCTAAATAACATCCCTTCTTGTTCGCTGAATGGCACATAAGTAATGCTTATTTCTACATCGACCAAATGCTCTTGACAATGTTTTAATTGCGTTTCATAACGATCCGAACCTAATTTTTTAATATTTTCAATATGAGCTGCGACTTTATCAGAAGAATGATGTGCTTCTAAATCGGCTAATGATAAGCGTAAAATATCGCTTTCTTCATAACCTAGCATTTGACAATAAGCACGATTGACTTGTTGCAAATGGCCTTGGGCATCAAAAATAGCAATACCATCCATAGAGGTACTAAAAAATAATTGATTGCGTTGCAATTCTTTTTGCAAATCGGCTTCTTTTTGTTTTAATTCGCTAATGTCAACAATACCACCAACAATATAAGCATTATTTTGCTGATCAATATAGCGGGTTTCAGTGCTTAATGCGATGCGTTTACCGTGCTGCGTTTCATATTCAATTTGTTCTGTGTTGCTGTATCCCATTTGCAACACTTTCTTATCTCGCTCCCAATTATATTGGGCTTTTTCTTGAGAAAAAATTAAAGAATCGGTTTGGTTGATTAAATAATCATAAGAATAACCAAAAAAATTGCAAAAGGCTTGGTTAATTAAAATCCAACGATGTTGTTCATCTTTTACAAAAACAGGAATAGGAATAGTATTGACAATTCGATCTAAGAATTCACGGGCTTTTTGTTCGGCTTGTTCGGCTTCTTTTTGTGCGGTCATATCCGTGTGCGTGCCGACCATGCGAATATACTGCCCATCTTCGCCATAAACGCCCGTTCCCCGCGATAATATCCAGCGATAACCCCCGTGCTTATGGCGCAATCTAAAGCTGACCTCATAACGATCATTTTCATCTTCTAAATAATTCTCAATATTTTTTCTCACATGATCTCTATCTTCGGGATGCAATAATTCGTAAAAAGTCGTAATGGTTAGATTTAATTCTCCTTGTCCATAACCTAACATTTGCAGCCAACGTAAAGAAGCCCAAACTTTTCCCGATGGAATATGCCAATCCCATACGCCATCATTAGAAGCGCGCACCGCTAAATTAAAACGCTCTTCACGCTCTCGTAGCGTGTGTTCAATGCGTTTACGCTCGCTAATGTCTTGAAACATAGACAGACATTGAAAATCACCATCGCGCATAGAAATCCGCGTGACCGCCACTTGACACCAAATCACTTGACCATTTCGATGTAAATAACGTTTTTCAATTTCGTAATGTTCGACTAATTGCAGCGTTAATTTTTCAAAATAACGCAGGCTAAATTCTACATCTTCAGGATGCGTTAATGCCGTAAAAGGCATTTTACAAAATTCTGCCTCAGTATAGCCTAATAAATGCTCTAAATAAGGATTTACCGAAACAGGAAAACCATCCCGATTAGCAATTAAAATACCAATATGACTGTTCTCGAATAATTTGCGATAACGATCCGCATCGCGCAACACCGTATTATCGGTAAATGATTCATGAATAGACTGCGCGGCAAAATGCCACTGTTGATTGATACACGCCACCTCCCAATCAATCCACAGATAGCCCGCCTCACAACGACAGCGACAGGCTAACTCCATCCGTCCTCCATGTGATAATTCATTGAAAACACGCTGAATTAAGGCTTGATCTTGCGGGTGAATCAGGGCAAAAAAATCTTGCACAGGTGACACTTGTTGCACCGCAAAATGATGGATAAATCCTGTGGTATATTGTTGAATCTGTCCTGCTTTATCCGTAACACATAAAATAACGGACGACAAAGGAAGCAATTCGATAGAATGAGCCAGTCTGTTCATACTAAAAAAATCCAGTATTTAAGTATAATATCAGCGTGTTAAGGGCTAAAAGTAGTGTGGTGAATGAAACCCTCTCCATTATAAAGTATTTTTAGCAAAAATAGATGCTTTGCAGTTTAACGTCCAATTCTCTAAAATAACCGTTTTTATTACCCTCATCAAGGAGATGAAAGCAGATGTTCACTTCCACGCCACAAGGGGCTTATTTTTCGCGTCTTAATATGATTTCTGCCTATTTAATTCCGTTATTGGATTTATTTTTGCGGTTATGGATAGGTTATATTTTCTTTAATTCAGGTTTGATTAAAGTGCAAAGTTGGGAGACCACATTAGGCTTGTTTGAACGAGAATATCAAGTGCCTTTTTTATCACCTTTTTTTGCGGCACTTTTAGCCACAGCAATTGAATTAATTTTACCGCTATTATTGGTTTTAGGTTTAAGCACTCGATTAGCGGCATTGATTCTTTTTGTTTTTAATGCGATGGCGATTTATGCACATCAGGCTTATTTATATGATGTGGGTTATGCCAATTTGGTGGCGCATTTTTATTGGGGATTATTATTATTGATTATTTTAATACAGGGTGCAAATAAGTTATCATTAGATTATATGCTTAATACTCACACGGGTTGGTGTCCTTTAGATTGTGAACGTCCTGTTGAAAATTTATTATTAGGTGTTTTGGGGATGTTATTGTCGCTGCTTTTCTTGACGAACTTTCCTTCACTGTGGGGCAGTTTAATCATTTGGGAAGCGTTGCAGTGGCAAAATAATTGGGATACAGGATTAATGGGTTATTTAGGCATTTTAGTCAGTACGGGATTTATTGTATATCGCTTGTCGCGTTAATTATTTTTTGATGATGTTTATTTTTATCAATAGGCATCATCTTTTAGTATTTTGTTTTTTTAAGGATTAAAGGGTTATGTTAGAAATCATTCGAAGCGGTGGCTGGGTGATGTGGCCGATTTTATTATGTTCGGTGTTATCGCTGGCGATTATTGTGGAGCGGTTTTGGAGTTTGCGGCGACGTGCCGTAATTCCACCAAATCTCACCGCACAAGTGTGGCAATGGGTGAAAAGTAACAGCGATAAACGCTTAGATGAGAAGCACTTAGAATTGTTGCGTAAAAATTCTCCGATGGGACAAATTCTGGCCGCAGGTCTGGCCAATATGCACCATGACCGCGAAATGATGAAAGCAGGGATTGAGGAAATTGGCAATCAAGTGGTGCATCAATTAGAGCGTTATTTAAACACGCTGGGAACGATTGCTGAAATTGCACCATTACTGGGTTTATTAGGCACGGTGACAGGGATTATTAGCATGTTGGCGGCGGTGGGGGAAGGCGGCTTGGGAAATCCTACGGTATTGTCTAGCGGATTAGCAGAAGCATTAATCACCACCGCAGCAGGTTTAACCGTAGCTATTCCCACTTTTGTTTTCTATCGTTATTTTCGCGGATTAGTGGATTCTTTAGTGGTCGCAATGGAGCAAGAAGCGTTAAAATTAATTGATGTGTTGCATGGGGATCGTGAGGCGAATTCATGAAACTGCGTCGTTTATCTCGTCGAGAAAGTTTGCGTATGAATTTAACACCATTAATTGACATGGTATTTTTATTATTGGTGTTTTTTTTAATGACCACAACTTTTAATCGCCAATCGCAATTAGAAATTAATTTACCCGAAGCCACCACAGAACAGAAAGCCACATCGAATGCACTCATTCGCATTATGGTGGATCGACAAGGTCAATATGCGGTTAATGATAGCCCGCCATTAATCGACAATCGTTTGACCACTTTGGTACAGGTTTTAACACAAATGAAAGCACAACAAAGCGCGGAAGCAACGGTCATGATTAGTGCAGACGGCGATGCGCCACATCAAGCGGTGATTCGGGCGATGGAAGCGGCGCAAGAGGTGGGTTTGTTTAAATTGACTTTTGAGGCACAAAACAGCGCACCTTAATCACAGAATAGCTGTTTTTTTAATCAGAATCAGAATGTACAGAATTTTTGAATTTACAACATTAATTTATTCCTCAATTCTATAAATTCTGATTCAGACAAAATGGGATATATCCCTACCAAAAACTCCGCAAAAATGTTTTTTGCAAAATCACCGCATCGGTATCAGCACGATGGCGGTGAAGATTGGATTCTTGAATGACTTGTTGCTTGGTTTCTTCCCAAATATCAAATTGTTTTTCTTTCATAATTTGGTTAAGCGATTCCAAACGGAAAGCGCGATTCATGCCCGCATGTTCGTAAAGCAGCGACAACCACGAGGAATCAACCCCCCACGCATCGGTATAAACCACTTCCCCTTTTAACAACTCATTCAAAGCCTGCGCCACGTAACGCACGGGCAAACCTTCACGCTCTAATTGCTCGCGCCGAATACCATGCGTGGCTTCACCTTCAGGACTCCAGTGTAACCATTCAGGCTCTGGACGAATCAAATAGCTGACACTACGCCCCGAACGCAATACCGCACCTATTTCTATCGGATAAGACCCCGCACCAAAGCCCGAAGCCTCAATGTCCAGCACAATAGGAATGATAGTGGGCGAATGACGCAAAAACAGATAAGATGGACGAGTCGATGGCTCGTGACGCGCCGCCGTCTTTTTGGACGCGGGAAAAGACCCCATCGGGGCAGGTGTAGGGTTAATCGGGTAGGCAAGTGCGTTCATGATGGCTCCTCAATACGCGAAATCGCCTTTCTACAGCATTTGAAAGCTAAACGTAGGCGACTTTGGTGATTTCTTGTCGTTTTTTTTGAAAAGATGACGTTATTTGCGTACTTTGCCTTATTTTGCCCGCGGTGAGCGAATAAGGGTTTTTTTATTTCGTTCATCTTGTCATTTTTGCCATCTTTTCAAAATCAGTATGAAACATCGTTAAACACACAAAAGACGGCAGTTTCTCACTCAAAATTAACAGATAAATCCAGATTTGCCTATCAGGATAAATCCCTATAAATCGGTTTTTCTCCTTGTTTTAGAACATTATTTTTGTGCAAACGCACATTTTGTGGGGATTTGGCAAAGTTAAGACATTGATTGACTCTATCTCAATTTGATCTCACAAAAAAAGGAGTTTTGTTTAAAATGGATGAGTTTCATTTTGCGCAACCTTTATGGTTATTACTAGGATTAATTCCTTTATTTATCATTGTGTTAAATTATCGTCACGCGACTCATTTCAAGCGAATAGAACATTTTGCGGCTGCACACTTATTGCCCTATCTTTTGGTAAAAAAACCCCGCAGCGCACAAACGCATTCTTGGTTATGGTATTGGACGGGTTTATGGTTCTTGGGGGTGTTGGCTTTGGCGGGGCCGCGTTGGGATTACGCAATGCAGGATGTGTTTCGACAACGTGCCAGCCTATTGATTCTCTTAGATTTATCCGAATCGATGCGGGTGCGCGATTTACCGGGCGACGAGTCTCGATTTGAGCGGGCATTGCAAGAAATTGAGGATATTTTGGGCGAACCCAGTGAGTTAGAAATTGGTTTGGTGGTGTTTGCGGGTTTAGCCCATTTGGTCTCTCCCCTCACGGATGATTATAATACGATTCGCCATCTTTTGTATAATATTGACATTGGGGCCTTGCCTGTGCAGGGCAGTCGAGTGGGTTTGGCATTGGAGCAAGCCAGCGCGTGGTTGTCGGGTGAAGCACAATACCAGCATGTGCTGTTAATTTCCGATGGTGATTTTAGTGAACTGGATTTTGCCAACGGCTTGGTGGAAGTAAAAAAAGTGCCTGCTCAAGTGCATACCTTAGGCATCGGCACGACGGAAGGCGATTTAGTCCCATCCCCTCGCGGACAAAATGGCCGATTACAAAATGAAAAAGGCGAGCCTGTTTCATCGGCATTAAATGAATTTAATTTAAAACAATTAGCCAGCGCAGGCGGAGGCATTTATCAATTATCGACTTTTCACCCACAAGAAAGTAGTGCGTTATTAGATCGCGTCCGCGCCAACACCGCACCCGATGCCCAACGCCAAGAACAACAGAAATTATGGCATGAACGTTTTTATATTTTAGTCGTTATTATGATGGTATTATTACTGCCATGGTATCGACGCACAGCACATTAAAATTAGAAATTAATCACGATCTTTTAATTGCTGCATTTGCGCCATTCTCGCATCGGCTTCTGTGCTGAGAATGGACGCTCCTTTGGTCATTAATCCTTGCAGATGATTTAACACAATATCCGTCAAGGCTTCAATATGTAAAGGCGTGTTATTTAAAGCAGGAATATAATGAAAATAACGCCCGCCATTTTCCAGAAAATAAGCGCGATTTTCTTCATTAATTTCTGCTAAAGTTTCCAAACAATCCGCTGAAAACCCCGGACACACCACATCAATGCGCGGCACCCCTTCTTTAGCGAGCGTTTTAACCCGTTCATCGGTATAAGGTGTTAACCATTCTTCTCGTCCAAAACGCGACTGAAAACACACTTCCCATTGTTCGGGCAATAATTGTAATGCTTCTGCGACCAGCCGCGAGGTTTTATGGCATTCACAGTGGTAGGGATCGCCCGCGAGAAAAAAGCGTTTTGGAATACCGTGATAAGAAAAAAGTAAACGATCACCTTGACCATGACGTTGCCAATAACTTTTAATTTCCTGCGCTAAGGCATTGATATAAGACGGATGATCGTGATAATGACTGATAAAACGCAAATCAGGAATCCAACGCCAGCGGGTTAAAACCTGTGCCACTGCGTCAAATGTCGATCCCGTAGTCGGTGATGCGTATTGCGGATAAAGCGGTAAAATCACTATTTGCTGCGCCTGATTTTCGCGTAATTCTTCTAAAGCGTCAGCAATAGACGGCTTTCCGTAGCGCATTCCCAAAGCCACATGAACGGGCGCAGGATAACGTGCGCGCAATGCCGTTTGTACATCACGCGCCTGCGCTCGACTGATACACAATAACGGCGACCCCTCTGCCGTCCACACCCGTTGATAGGCTTTTGCAGAATGCGCCGGCCGTTTGCGCAAAATAATCCCATGCAGAATTAACCACCATAACGCCCGCGGCGTTTCGGTTACGCGATAATCCCATAAAAATTCACCTAAATAACGCCGTAATTCCTTAGTGGTTGCGGCTTGTGGTGTGCCTAAATTGACCAATAAAATGCCAATTTTAGGAATGTGATGATGATCGTAAGAAAAACCTTGTAAATGAGAAGTCATGATAGTTTAAAATCGAATAATTAGCGGGTAAATGAACGTGAAATCTAATTTATGCTTCATCTCCCCAAATGATTTCACCAAATAAATCATGTTCATCACTATGCGTCAATTTTATTTCGATAAAATCACCCACAGTAACGCCTTCAATGCCATCTTCTAATGGCACAACAATCACACCATCAATTTCAGGAGCTTCTCCATAACTGCGCGCAATTAAATGATCGTCATTGATCTCATCAATTAAAACCGGTAATTGCTGCCCAACTCGTCGCGCCAATCGATCCGCACTAATATCACTTTGCACTGCCATAAAAGCAGCTAAACGTTCCTGTTTCACCGCTTCGGAAACAGCACCCGGCAAGGCGTTGGCCGCTGCACCTGAAACGGGAGAATAAGCAAATGCACCTACCCGATCCAATTGCGCCCGCTCTAAAAAGTGTAATAATTCGTTAAATTCCACTTCGGTTTCACCGGGAAAACCCACAATAAAAGTGCTACGAATAATTAAATCGGGACAAATTGATCGCCATTTTGTAATTCTTTCTAACATATTTTCACTGTCGGCAGGACGACGCATGGCTTTTAAAATAGCACGATTGGCATGTTGCAACGGCACGTCCAGATAAGGCAAAATGACACCTTCGGCCATTAATTCCACCAATTGATCCACGTGGGGATAAGGATAAATATAATGTAAACGAGTCCACGCAGGCAATGTTCCCAAATGTGTGGCTAACTCTTTTATTCTGGTTTTCAACGGCTTACCTTGCCAAAAATCCAAACGATAGCGCGTATCCACCCCATAAGCCGCCGTATCTTGTGCGACAATCAACAATTCGCGCACGCCCGCACTCACTAACTGCTCTGCTTCGTTCAGCACCTCACCAATCCCACGACTACGTAATTCACCACGCATCTGAGGAATAATGCAAAAGCTGCATTTTTGATTACATCCTTCTGCAATTTTAATATACGCATAATGGCGCGGAGTTAATTTTAATCCCCCCGGCGGCAGCAAATCGACAAACGGATCAGGACGCGGTGGCGCAACTTCATGTATTGCTGCGATGACTTCGGACAAGGCATCCGGCCCCGTCACCGCCAACACTTGGGGATGGGTATTTTTCACCAATTCGCCTTGTGCGCCCAAACAACCCGTGACGATAACCCGCCCATTTTCGCGCAAAGCCTCGCCAATTGTGGTCAGCGATTCTTCAATGGCCGCATCAATAAAACCACATGTATTCACAACCACCACATCGGCCGACTGGTAATCTGCCCCCAATTCATACCCCTGTGCGCGCAATTGCGTCAAAATACGCTCAGAATCCACCGTGGCTTTAGGACAGCCCAAAGAAATAAAACCAATTTTAGCAGCCGGATAAGTGGTCATAGTGCAGATGAAATCACAATTAAAAAATAAGGTAAAAAATTCAGCACAGTAGTCAAATTTTCTTTATAATAAACACACTGCTTTTGTTAAGAATAAGCAGTGAATGTCTGACGGGCATTATAAAGGTTTTTTTTAAAATCGTCATGTCGGATGGTGAGCCGCATTAATTAGGAGAGCCAATAGAGATGCAAAATGATGTGATCAAGCAGTGGACGGAAATGAGTAAAGTCGCCGTCGATGCCCTGCAACAAATGACCAGCGCAAATGCAGAAGCAATGAGCCAACTGATCCACAACCAATTCAACAGCAAGAATTTGGGTGATGTGATTAAAGCCGCAGTGGAATCTGCTAAAGAATTCCGCGAAATCAATACCCAAGCCTTCAATACCTTGTTGCAAAAACAACTGGGCATGGTCAACTTGAATAGTTCTGCCGATTCTGTAAAAGAACTGGGCGAAATTGGCAATAATGCCATGACCAAATTCGTTGAGCAACAAACGGCGTTATTAAATACCTATGTGGAAACCAACCGCATTTATTTAGATGCCATCAAAGACGCGAAAAATCCCCAAGATTTAGTCGCTGCACAAACCAAAATGTTCACCGAATTGCAAGCGCAAATGAAGTCCCACACCATGCAAACACTGACCACATTAGAAGCCTTAAAATCGGCTATTTCTACTTGGTCAAGCACAATGCAAAACAACGCCAAATAATTCTCTACTTTGCCGTCTATTGATCACTCCAGTGAATCCATTTTATGAAATTTATTGGAGTGATTTTTTTTCTAAGACAATACAATGAAAATTGATATATTCTATTGTCATTATCCCCAGATTTTATTATCTAACAATTGGGCGCGTTTAATTCAACAAATCCCCGAATTTTTACATGCGCCTATATTGCGTTATGTCAATTGGTCGGATCGGCAAAATAGTCTATTGAGTCGATTATTATTAAAACAAGCATTAATACAAAATGGTTTCTCTCCCGACTTATTAATGCAATATCCAACAAAACCGCATCAACGCCCACAATTATCACCTTTATTCGACATTAATTTATCTCACAGCCAACATGCGGCTATTTGTGCGATTAGTTTATCGGGAAAAATAGGTATTGATATAGAATATCATCGTGCTTTAGAAGTTGAATCATTTCAACGTATTTTTACCGCGCAACAATGGCACAGTTTACAGCAAAAAAAAACCAATAATTTACCCTTGTTTTATCAATTTTGGACACTAAAAGAGAGTGTAGCCAAAGCCGATGGACGCGGCTTAGGCATTGATTTAGCCCGTATTGAAGAAAATCCAGCGGGACAAGTAGAGATTGATCGTCACATTTGGTTTGTGCAATCATTGGCCTTAAAACTTCCTTATTATTCTTGTTATTTAGCCAGTGATCATCAAGCAGAAATAGTCATTAAAGAATATTCAATAACTGACTTTTTATCTTGATGCGAATGTTTGGGGAAATCTTTAATTTAAAGACATAAAAATGGACTAGCCCCCTTGCATTTTCCCTAAAAATCAGCCAGAATTCGATAGAATACTAAATAGGGTATTGATTGTGGCACATGATGCGGTTGTCTGAAAAAAATGACAATTAATGGATTTAAGATTTGAAAAACTAACCTTATTCGCTTATACTGTTATACATTGAAATGGCTTAATCAGTCCCGTTACGCAGTTAAGCGGTGATTAATTTGGAATCACTTAATTTCAGGAGGTGTTTATGAAAAAGCAATTGGGGATGTCTATTATCGAATTAATGCTGGTGGTATTGACGATTAGTGTATTGGCTAGTATTGCCATTCCGTTGTATACCGACTACCAACGCCGTTCCAAAGTGGCAGAGGCGATGAATTTGATGGCGGGCTTAAAACTGCCCATGATGGATTACTACACCACGTGGGGAACGTGGCCAACAGTAGAACAAGTTGGCGGCAAAACACAAGGCTTGTATGTAGAAAGTGTTGTATCTGGGGGGACACCGGGCAATTATTATGTAGAAGCCACGATGGGCGGTGCTGATCCTGATTTGGGTGGGCATTCGCTGCGGATGTATTATGAGCAAAATACCGGATCGTGGTTGTGTACTCCTGATGGTGCTACTAATCCCATTCCAGTCCATTTATTGCCTTCCTCTTGCAAATAATCGACGTAATCGGCTGTCTGCGCCCCGCGAGCATCAATTCATATCGTTTATTTTAATGCGTATTAAACGGTTTGATTGATGCTTTCTTTATGGCTTTTTTTCTACCTGCGCAATGATCAAATACCCTTCTGATAAATCAGAATGATTAAATAATTGCGCTATCCAATTTAAGGGTAAAAAAGTATAAGGATTAACGAACAATCCCAAAATATTCCAAGAGCTTGGCACATGATGAATGCCACTGTGCTGCGTTTGTTGTTCTGCTGTCCATTGTTGTTTAATGACCGCTTGTTTTTTCGCATATAAAGCGCGTAAAAAGTGCAAACCATTCACAAACGGATAACCATAAGCCATTATTTTTACCGACTCAAACCCAACTCGCTGCATTAATTGTATCAATTCTGCTTTTTCATAGCGTCGCAAATGCCCAACAATATCATCATGAATTGTCCAAAATTTCATCCGCGCAGGTACAGATAAAATCAATTGACCTTGTGGCGTTAATAACGATTTTAAAATATGTAAAAATTGCACATCATCTTCGACATGTTCCATCACTTCACATGCAATAATGCAACCATATTTTTTATCTGGCGATAATTGATAAATATCACCATATTGAAACGTTAATTTTTCTCGAATTTTATCAGGTAATTGTCGATAAATCTCCGCAATGTCTGGAGAAAAATCAATGGCATGACCTTGTTTAAAATAACGGGTTAATTCACTCGATAAAGCCAATCCGCCCGCACCCACTTCTAAAAAAGATTCAGCAGGGCGAATATGGCGCAAAATTTCATAACGACGAAATAAATAACGAGGCGGAAAATAAGGAATCATTTTTTAACCAATAAAGGCGTTAATTGTCGCGCAATGCACACGGTAGAAAATCGAGCTTGATATAAATTAAAACCCGCTCGCCCCACGTCTTTTAAGGCTTCTGGATGTTGATACGCCCAAAGAATCGCTGACACCAGCGATTCTACTTCTCCCTGCTTGACCAAAAGGCAATTGTGCTTATCAATAAATCCTGAATATTCAGCGATTTGTCCAATCACTGTTGGTTTAGCCGCCGCCAGAAATTGCAAAGATTTACCCGTAATGACCCGCTGGGCTTGCGGCGTGTTGCCAAAAGGGCCACCTAAACCTAAATCCGTATTAGCCACGTAATGGCGCAATAAAGCAGGAAAATCCACCCATTGAATATGAGTTATATTCGGCAAAGACAATTGTTGTAAATAATCAACTTCCTTTTTACCCCCACCAATAAAAGTAAATTGAATTGGAAATGGTTTTAAAATAGCAGCCGCTTGTAAAATAATAGGCACACCATGTAATGGCAAAAAAGAACCATAGAATAATACTTGAAATGGACTATGAAATTGGGCTTCTTTTTTCTTTTCACTGATAATCGGTAAAGTTTCATCTGCGCCGACTGAAATAGCGTGTATTTTTTCTTTCGGTAATTTAAAACGTTGGCTAAAAAATTCTACATGTAATGAGGTATCGGTTAAAATAATATCGGCTTGGTGTAAAATGGCTTTTTCTACTCCCGATAATAATTTACCAAATAAAACTCCCATTTCACCTTGTTTTTTCTCATCAATTAAGGCTGCCGAAGGCGACATTAAGCTGTCAAATAGTAACGGTTTGCCGGCGGTTATTAAACGCACCAACCAAAAAATATCATGCCCCCTAAATCCCAATAAATAATAATCTGGATTATATTTCCAACGAATTTTAATTAATTGCCATAGCGTATCGACATAACGCCACATTCCCGTGTAACGATTAATCGCAGTGATTAAACGAATATGAGGAATTTGTTGCAAGCCTTTTAATAGCGTCATGGTTCTAATATAATTCGGCTGGCGATAAGCCAAAATATAGCAGACAATTAATCGCTCAGTGGACATGAGAAAATCCCCATAAATAAACCCCACATTATTCGATAATTTAATTCGCCTAATGTGGGGTATTTTTGCTAAATAAACCGTTAAATAAAATTACAATTCAGAGGCATGTTGTGCCAAATAGCTGGCCACACCTTCGGGCGAATCTTTCATGCCGGGCGCGCCTTTTTTCCAACCTGCGGGGCAAACTTCGCCATTTTCTTCAAAGAACTGCAACGCATCAACCACACGCAACATCTCGTCAATATCGCGCCCTAAAGGCAAATCATTCACCACTTGGTGGCGCACGACACCCGCTTTATCAATTAAAAATGAAGCGCGATAAGCCACCGCACCATCTGGCGTTTCAATGCCATAAGATTTGGCGATATTGTGCGTTAAATCCGCAGCTAAAGTATAACCCACGGGGCCAATGCCACCCTTATCGACAGGAGTATTGCGCCACGCATTATGCGTGTAATGAGAGTCAATAGAAACACCAATGACTTCAACATTACGCGCTTTAAAAGCCGCTAAACGTTTATCAAAAGCAATTAATTCTGAAGGACAAACAAAAGTGAAATCTAAAGGATAAAAGAAAACCACACCATATTTCCCTTTAATCGCTTCGGAGAGCGTAAATTCATTCACAATCTCGCCCGTTCCTAATACCGCAGGAACAGTAAAATCAGGTGCTGCACGTCCGACTAATACGCCCATAGTAGATTTCTTAAAAAGTGCTGTAAATAAAGATAAATCACTTGGATAATATCGATGTCGATACTCCATTATTGATTGATTTTAATAACCGTCTGATTAAGACGGCGATTAAAATCAAATTCGGCTTTGATTTTAAAGAAAGCAATCTAAAAAATCAACTAAAAAGCGCGGGGTGGAATCGGTGGTGGCATTGTGCCGCCAAATAAGCTGCTTAATTCGGAAACTTGAGCCGCAGCTTGCCATTGTGCCATTCCTTGTTTCCACACCAAAGTTTCACAGTTAATTTGTCCCGATTGCACATATTGCCGTAATGTTTCTAAAGGATAAGGCCCATGGGTTTGCCCATTCAAAGCCACGTGAAACTGCGCTTGTCCGGGCAACGGCGGCGGTGCGGACGAGGCAGCCGGCGGCGCATTAAGGCTGTTATTTAATTGATTCCCCATTGCCACTCCCATCGCCATTTCTACACCTGTATGAGCTAGACTATTTCCACCTGAATTCTCAGCCATTTTACCCATGGCTTCAGCCGCTTGATATTGCGCATATTGATTTAAATTACCTAAAATACCCATACTACTGCGTTTATCTAAGGCTTTCTCAACTTCAGGCGGCAAAGTAATGCTGCTAATTAATAACTGCGTTAATTCCAAACCATATTCAAGGAAATTAGCCTGAATGCGCTGCATCACAAATTGCCCTAATTCAGAATAATTGGCCGCTAAATCTAACACAGGAATGCGACTTTCTCCCAACACATCGGTAAATCGACTGACAATCATATTGCGCAATTCATCAGAAATATTTTGAGTCGTAAAATGGGCATGTGTCCCCACCACTTCCCGCAAAAATTTGATAGCATCCTTAATGCGTAAAGTATAATGACCAAAAGCCCGCAAACGCACGGGGCCAAATTCTGGATCGCGCAACATAATGGGGTTAGGTGTTCCCCATTTCTGATTGGTTAAACGAGTGGTATTAAAAAAATAAACTTCGGCTTTAAAAGGACTTTCAAAACCATATTTCCAGCCTTGTAATTTAGATAAAACCGGCAAATTTTTGGTTTCTAAAGTATAAGTACCGGGTTCAAACACATCCGCAGGCTCAAAAATTTCCATATCAATGTGACGATGAGCGCGCCCTTCATTCACAAAAACAGCGACTTGCCCTTCACGCACCACCAATTTAGCCCCATGTTTAATTTCGTTATCACTGCGCGGATAACGATACACCATGACATCTTGTTCATTACTCGTCCATTCAATGATGTCAATAAATTCATTTTTTATCGCATTCCAAAAAGGCATGATCATTTCCTCAAACGTTGCGCCATGTTGCCTGCCAATGTGGTGATGTGTTAGCGCAATTCCAATGGGGAGACGTTAAAACAAATTTTCAGTGCTAATGCCCACACCACACGGGCGCACGTTTCTCCGCAAATGCCGTTAATCCTTCTTTTGCATCCGCCGTGAGCATATTATTGGCCATGACCGTGCTGGCTTGTTGATAAGCTGCGGTTAAAGGCATTTCTAATTGCTGATAAAATAATTGCTTACCCATTTTAATTGCAATTGCTGATTTAACGAGAATAGATTGAACAAAATACTGTGTGGCTTCATCTAATTGTTCGGCAGAAACCACGCGATTTAACAAACCATAATCCAAAGCCGTTTGCGCATCAATAAAATCTCCTGTTAAAAGCAATTCCATGGCTTGTTTCCGTCCTAAATTGCGACTTATTGGCACCGCAGGCGTGGCGCAAAATAACCCCACATTAATCCCAGAAGTGGCAAATTTAGCCGTATCCACCGCCACCGCCAAATCACACGCCGCCACCAATTGGCAACCAGCCGCAGTGGCTAATCCTTGCACTTTAGCAATCACCGGCTGTGGCAATTGGTTAATCATGAGCATCACTTGCGAACAATGATTAAATAAATTTTGGCAAAAATCTAACGTGGCATTTTGCCGCATTTCTTTTAAATCATGCCCCGCACAAAACGCCTTTCCTTTCGCCGCTAATACCACCACACGAATAGATTCATCAGTCGCAATTCGCGCCAATTCCGTTTCTAACGCGCTCAACATGGCATCCGATAAGGCATTATATTGTTGCGGCCGATTCAGCGTTAACAGTGCAACGCCTTCGCTTTGTTCACATAACACATAAGGCGTGTTATTGTCACTTATTTCTGTCATAAAATACTCCTTTTATTCGGCTTTTTTCGCCTGTTCTCTTAACAAGAATTTTTGAATTTTTCCAGTTGATGTTTTGGGCAAATGGCTAAAAACAATATGGCGTGGAATTTTAAAATGCGCCATTTGTTGGCGACAAAAATCAATTAACTCTTCCTCAGTCACTGATTGACCTTCTTTTAACGTCACAAAAGCGCAGGGTGTTTCTCCCCATTTCTCATCAGGTTTAGCCACCACAGCCGCTTCTAATACCGCAGGATGACGGTATAAAACATCTTCTACTTCAATGGTAGAAATATTTTCTCCACCTGAAATAATAATGTCTTTAGAACGGTCTTTAATTTCCACATAACCATCCTCGTGCATGACCGCTAAATCACCGCTATGAAACCAACCTCCCATAAAGGCTTGTTCCGTCGCTCTGGGATTTTTCAAATAACCCATCATGACATTATTTCCTCGCATAAAAATTTCACCCATCATTTGCCCGTCGGGATTTACAGGTTCTAAAGTATGCGGATCGGCTACCATTAAGCCTTCCAATACATGATTTCTCACGCCTTGACGAGCATTTAAACGCGAGCGCGTGGTGGAATCCAATGTGTCCCATTCTCGATGCCAATCGCAAATCACACTGGGGCCATAAGTCTCTGTTAAACCATAAACATGCGTGATTTTAAAACCATTGCGCTCCATCGCTTCTAAAATAGCCGCAGGTGGCGCAGCTCCTGCAATAAAACCGTGAACCATATGCGTTTTTTTAGCCCGCACGGATTCGGGTGCATTTAACAATAAATTATGCACAATTGGCGCGCCACAAAAATGCGTTACTTTCTCTTGTACAATAATGTCATAAATCAAAATGGGATCAATTTTTCTTAAACAAACATTAGTCCCCACTGCCGCGGCCATTGTCCAAGGAAAACACCAACCATTACAATGAAACATAGGCAATGTCCATAAATAAACCGTATGTTTTGGTAATTCCCAATCCATCATATTGCTAATGGCATTTAAATATGCACCGCGATGATGATAAACCACGCCTTTAGGATTTCCCGTGGTGCCAGAAGTATAATTTAACGTCATCGCCTGCCATTCATCTTCAGGCAATTGCCATGCGAAATCAGGATCACCTTCTTCTAAGAAAGCCTCATAATTAATTTCGCCTAAAATATCATTTTGATAAGACGCTTGTTCATCGATAATATCAATCACTAAAATAGGACGCGATAACAGTTTTAATGCACTTTCAATAATGGGAAAAAATTCAGTATCCGTGATTAATACTTTTGCCTCACTGTGATCTAACATAAAAGCGATCATTTTTGCATCTAAACGGGTATTTAACGAATTCAATACCGCACCGATCATTGGAATGGCAAAATGCGCTTCATACATCGCAGGAATATTAGGCGACATAATCGCCACCGTATCTCCCTTGCCAATACCACGCCGTTGTAAAGCAGAAGCAAAACGTTTAATACGACGATAAGTATCTTGCCAAGAATAGCGTAATTGGCCATAAATTAACGCCCATTCTTGGGGATAAATATAAGCCGCTCGTTCTAAGAAAGATAAGGGAGAAAGTGGGACATAATTGGCATTATTTTTATCCAGTCCTGTTAAATAAGGGTTGGACATTATGGACTCCTTTGGTTGTGATGTATACTGTATTATTTTTTACATTTCAATGGCTATCAAGATGCGCTATACGCTACACATACCTTGTCGGATCAACCACTTGCGCTTGCGCAAAACCATCGCGGCGCAAACGACAAGCATCGCATTGACCGCAAGCCTCGCCTTGTTCATTGGCTTGATAACAAGACACCGTTAAAGCGTAATTAACGCCTAATTGCACACCATGGCGAATAATTTCATGTTTATGCCAATGCAATAATGGCGCGTGAATATGAAAAGATTCGCCCATGACACCTGCTTTTGTGGCCACATTCGCCAATTGCTCGAATTGGCGAATAAAAGCCGGCCGACAATCGGGATAACCCGAATAATCCATCGCATTGACACCGATAAAAATATCCCGCGCCCCCAAGACCTCCGCCCAACCCAAAGCCAAGGCTAAAAAAACCGTGTTGCGTGCAGGCACGTAAGTGACTGGAATCTCTGAAGTTAAGCCCGTTATCGGCACGGCAATACCCGCATCCGTCAAGGCAGAACCACCAATGCAGTCTAAATTTAAGTGAATCACCTTATGATCGCAAACCGCA
This sequence comes from Thioflexithrix psekupsensis, assembly GCF_002149925.1. Lineage (NCBI taxonomy): Bacteria > Pseudomonadati > Pseudomonadota > Gammaproteobacteria > Thiotrichales > Thioflexithrix > Thioflexithrix psekupsensis. The sequence goes on from NZ_MSLT01000023.1 coordinate 519,342, forward strand.
AAATGTTCAGCAATTCGCTGCGCTGCCGCAATTTCCGCACAATGACGCTGTCCATAATTAAAACTCAACGTATAGCAATCATAATCTTGCTGCTGCGCCATCGCCAAAATCGTCGCTGAATCCAAACCGCCAGAAAGCAAAATCACCGCTTTTTTGCGCAAAATAGAACTATTCATGAGCTTCCTCTTGTTGCCGCACCGCTTTCCCGAAAGGTTTAGCGGGAATAATTGACTTTTCATCCATTAAAGGGCGTAAAGTGTGCAATAAATTGCGAAATAAATGCGGATAAAGCCTTTCTTGCTGTGCCAATAAGGTTTTCATCTGAGCGCGTCCGGTGGGTTTAGTAAAACAAGCAGGACAATTGTCTGGAACAACCGGCAATTGCGCCGCTTTGGCAAATTCTGCCGTTTGTCGTTCGCGCACGTAAACCAACGGACGAATCACGTGTAAATCTCCCGTATCAATCTGATAACAGGCTTTCATTGTATTCAAACGCCCCCCGTGAAAAGCAGACATCAGAAAACTTTCTGCTAAATCATCAAGATGTTGCGCTAAAACCAAGGTATTGTAACCATTTTGGCGCGCTGTGGTGTACATAATCCCGCGTTTCATGCGCGCACAATACGCACAAAAAGAATCACCTTTTAAATGCTGTTGTGCCTCATCCATAATCGGTTGCGTGCGATAAAAATAAGGTATATTTAAATCGGCTAAATAAGGTTTTAATACCGAAGGATCAAAGCCCGGTATTAATGGATCAACAGTAATTGCCGCAATATCAAAATGAATAGGCGCGTGTTGTTGCAAATGAATTAAAATTTGCAATAAAGCCAGCGAATCTTTACCGCCCGATAAACCCAATAATAAGCGATCATGGGCTTTAATCATTTGATAATCGGCAATCGCCCGGCCAACGGATCGTAAAAGAGATTTAGGCGGTTTCGCAGGGGAATAAGTCATAGTGTTATACTGAATGGCTGGGATCGTTTTTTTGTAAGCGTTTTAAAAACACCCGCATTTCTTTTTCGGCTTGCTTATCGCCTTTTTGCTGTGCGACAAGAAGACCTTGTTCATACGCGGCAATCGCTTGATCGGTGAGTTGTTGTGCCGCTAAAGCCTTAGCGTAATGCTTCCAAGCGGCTGAATATAAAGGGTCTAAAGCCACACAACGCGCTAAATGCAGCGCGGCATTGGCGTAATCTTCTTGTTGTAAATAAGCCGTGCCGAGACTAAAACGTAATAACGCATTGTCTTGTCCGCGAGCCAGCATATTTTCTAAGTTATTGATTAAATTTGGGTTCATTCAATCCAGACTCGTGTACCGATAGAAACTTGAGCAAACAGGGCGATCAACGGCGTATTGTGCAATCGAATACATCCATGTGAACGCGCAATGCCCATTGGCTCGCTGTCGGGCGTGCCGTGTAGATAAATATAGCGGCGTAACGTATCCACCTCGCCATAACGGTTATAACCGGGCTGCAAACCGCCCAGCCAAAGAATTCGCGTCAAAATCCAATCGCGCTGAGGATATTGTGCGGCTAATTCGGGGGTGTAAATTTCTCCCGTAAAGCGTCGCCCAATAAAAACACTATTCAGCGGACAATCGCGGCCAATCTTCGCCTTAATCACATGCCAACCGCGAGGTGTGCAACCGCTGCCTTTTTTCTCACCTGCGCCATTTAATCCACTGGAGATTAAACTGTGAAATAACACTTGATGATTATCGATTAAGTGCAATTGTTGCGTTGCTAATTCAATATGCAAATAAGCCGTCATTGGTTTTTATTGTGCTGAGATTTTTAAAACCCGTTCTTTTTCGATTAAAATATCCGCTAAATAAAAATAGGCTTCTTTCCACGCATTGACTAATTCATCATTCGCTTCTGCACCTAATACTTCTTTTACCGCTTGCAATAATGAATGCCCCAACATGGGATAATGTCCGGGATGAACATCCGCAGCCGCGTGACGTTGTGCGATGTCGTCTAAGGCTTGATGCAACACTTCCAATTGATCAATATTATCGCAATAACGAATAATCACCCCTGCCAAACGTTGGGCTTGTTCGGGAACGGTGCGAGAAAATAAGGGTTGAGTTTGCGGATATTTCTCAAATAAAATCGCATAAGTCCGTTGTGCAATCTCGTGACCGTGGGCTTGTAATAATGGTACGCTATTTTTAACAATTCGCTGCGTGTTTTCCGATAATGGCATGAGGGATTCCTTGATATACCAAAATTATGTGAGATATAAAAACAAATTAAGTTTTAATATCTACCTAGATATTAGGTATAAGATACTGTTTAATTTTATTAAACTTAAACACTTTACCTGACAAAAAGGTCTCAAACATACTAGTGACTTCTTTAAAGCTTGATAGGCGATGAAAATTCTTTCTGACCCAATTCTTACCTTGAAGCCAAATATCCTCGACTGGATTTTGCTCTGGGGCATTAGGTGCAAATCTTAATAAACGAACTTTCCATTCTGATTCTGGAAGTCCCCCATTTAATTTCTCTAAATAAGTTCTTAAACCTTCAGAACGATGATAACTTGCACCATCCCAAATAATCACATGACGGGCTTCTTTATATCTGTAAATGAGCCAGTTAATAAAGTCTATCGTATATTTTGTATCAGCTTTCTTTGCCCTATCTAAAATAAATTCTCCCGTATAAATATTCACCGCTCCATACCACGTTTGAGAAGTGCGATAATTACTCATCTTTATTGACGTTCTTTCTCCTTTTTTCGACCAAACATAACCACAAATATCTCCCCACAACTGATGGCTTTCGTCTTGCATCCAGTACATTACCTCTCCACTTTCTATCTGTTCACGCTCCTTATCTATTAAATCCTTAATCTCTTTTTTTTTAGCTTCTACTTTTACCTCATCTTTTGCCGAATTCTCTTTGTGTGTCTTCTTATAACTTAAATTCGCTTCTTCTAATAATTTAGTATAAGAAGTATTTGAAGAATAGAAAACATCATACTCCTCTTTTAAGTATCTCTTTAGTTCCTCTATTGTTATTGTCTTCTTTTCTTGTATCCAATTAATCACATCTTCTCGTTCACGCGGCTTTAAATACCCTGGTGAGCCTTTATACGCTAACTTTAATCCTTCAACCCCTGACGCTAAATAAATGGCTTTCCATTTATCCACAAATTGCACACTGACACAACACGCTAAAGCCGCTTCCGCACGCACAAAACCAAGCAAAGACATTCTTACTGCCATCGCTCGCTTCACTTCTCTCGCTTCACCTGTTGACATTAATTCTTCTAAATCTTCATATCTTTTGTTCATTATTCTCTCCTATTTGAAAAGTATTATTATACGACTCTGAAAAAATTGGTATAATAAAACAGATTAAAAAGCACGTATGTTTTTAGGTTTCAATGTCTGTAAAATAAAAGTCGCAATTTCCTCTACAGACATCGCCGTGGTATTGACATAAGGCAAATGGGCTTGACGATAAATCGCTTCAATGCGCTGCACTTCAAATTGACATTGTTGTATCGACGCATAACGGCTGTCAGGACGGCGTTTTTGTCGAATTTCTTGCAATCGCTCGGCTTGAATCGTTAAACCAAACAATTTACTTTTAAAAGGCTTTAGAATAGCGGGCAAATCTAAAGTTTCTAAATCATCTTCTGTGAGCGGATAATTAGCCGCCGCCATGCCAAAGTGCATGGCTAAATAAACACAGGTTGGTGTTTTCCCAGAACGTGACGCACCGACAAGAATAATATCGGCTTTTTCATAATGTTTAATATTCACACCATCGTCATGTTCTAAAGCGAAATTCATCGCTTCAATACGTTGATTATAAGGCGTGCCGACTCCGTGGGCTTTACCTTTGGCATGAGAGGATTTGGTTTGCAATTCCAATTCTAAAGGTTCAATAAATTTTCCAAATAAATCTAAAAATAAACTATTACTGGTAGATAATAAATGGCGCATTCGATTTTCTGTTAGCGTAGCAAACACGATGGGACGTTGGCCATAATGTTGTGCGGTTTCATTGATTTGCCGCACAACGGCCTGCACTTTTTCTTCGGTATCAATACGCGATAATAGAATTTGTTCAAAATGCAACGTATCGAATTGGGTTAATAAACTTTGGCCAAAAGTATTAGCGGTAATTCCCGTGCCATCGGAGACGAAAAAAACTACTCTGGATTGTTGTTTTTCCATTCTAAAATTTCCTCAAAATTTGATTTAAAATGTTGAAAAATTGGCGCAATATTTACTTTATTTTATCTCCGTTTTTAGCAGAGAGAAGGGCAATCTGTTTTTATGCACTTGGCCTTTTACTGTTACATAATGTGTCGCTATTGGCAAGTGAAATCGACGTGGATCAGGTGATTGAACAGGCGCAGGCTTTGCGTCAACAAGGACAATTTCACCTGCCCGTATCGTTGCTACAAGCGGCATTGGCGCGTCCAAACTTGTCTCCCGCACAACATGCAGGGCTGTGGTGCGAATTGAGCGAATTATATCGATTGCGTGGCGAATTAGACGCGGCTTTAACGGCGGTGCAAAAAGGATTGATCTGGGCAGAACGCAATGAAAATTCATTTTATAATGCTCAATTATTGCTGCAATGGGGCAATTTATTCAATCAGCAATTTGAGCCTGAATTGGCTTTAGAAAAATATCAACAGGCTTTAACCTTGGCACAAGAGAATAAACAAAATGGGTTAATTATTACTGTTTTATTGAATATTTTACGCACTGAAAACGAATTGGCTTTAACGCCCAGTGTGCAATTAGACACGATTCGATTTTATCTTGAAAAATTAACACAAGACAGTGAGAAATTATTACCGTTAATTCATTTGTCACAATATACTTTTTTAACGCAAAAACAGCGTTATTTATTACTGATCGAAGCCAAAGAATGGGCAGAAAAAACGCAAGAATGGCGTTTATACAGTTTTATTTTGGGACATTTAGGGGCTTTATATCAGGAAAATCAACAATGGACAGAAGCCAAGCAATTGACTCAACAAGCAATTTTCCACGCCCAAATGTGGCCAGACAGTTTATTCCGTTGGCAGGGGCAGTTTGCTTATTTGGCGCAAAAACAAGGCGATAAATTATCGGCCATTGCTCATTATCGATTGGCATTAACCACATTAAGTCGCATTCGTCATTTATTATACCCTAGTTTAACCGCAAAGGCATTTGATGCTGAAATTAAACCGTTATATTTTAACTTATTAGATTTATTATTTGAACAGGCTAAGGATGAATCCAATCCAGAGAAAAAACAACAGTTATTACAAGAGATTCAAACTATTTTAGAAAATTATCGCGCTATCGAATTAGAAAATTATTATCAAGATGATTGTGTCACCATTCAAGAACAGATAACTAACACGCATCATTTCGATCTGGATACGGCTATTATTTATCCTATTTTATTAACGGATCGCACTGAATTTTTAATTAAAATAGGCAGCCAATTATATCAAATGACCCAAGATCAATCAGCGCGAGATATAGAAGCCTTAATTCATCGTTTTTTAACTCGTCGATTAGCCGCGGTTCAGGCTCATTTATTATATCAACATCTTATCTTACCCATAGAACCATTATTACGCCAGCAGGCGATTAAAACTTTAGTAATAATTCCTTATGGAACTTTGTTAAAATTACCGTTTGCTGCTTTAAAAGATGATCAAGGTGCTTATTTAATTGAACATTATGCGCTGGCGATTATTCCCAGTTTAAATTTAACTCATGCGGCGACTTCTGATGTTTCATTAATAGATGTCTTAGCAGGGGGGTTATCAACAGCCATGTTATCATTTCCTGCTTTGCCTGCGGTATCATTAGAATTAGCGACATTACATCAATTATTTGGTGGACAATTGCCTTTGCATAATGAAACTTTTACTTATTCTCAATTGGCACATGATTTAAATAATAAATATTATCCATTAATTCATTTCGCCACCCATAGCGAATTTCACAGTGATGCCAAGCGCAGTTTTTTATTAATGTATCAAGAAAAATTAACGTTAAATCAATTAGAACAATTAGTGAGAACTCACCGCTGGCAACAGCAACCCGTAGAATTATTAACCCTAAGTGCTTGTGAAACGGCAGTGGATTCACGAGAAGAAACAGCAGAATGGCGTGGCGCATTGGGATTGGCAGGGGTCGCGGTGAAAGCAGGCGCACGGCGCGTATTGGCCAGCTTGTGGCGAGTGGATGACCGAGCCACGCAACAATTTATGGCACAATTTTATCAACAATTACGCGATCATCCACAGCAATCCCACGCCGTTTTATTACAACAAACTCAATTGGCGTTGTTAAAAACGGAGTTTAATCATCCTTGGTATTGGTCAGCTTTTATTTTAATTGGCAATTGGTTATAGTGGTTTATTTTTCTCATTCTATTACTGTAAAAAAGGTTTTTTTATGAATGTTCAGTTTATGTTTGGTTTATTGGCGATTATGTTTTATTTAGGCGCGGCAGGCGCGCAATATTATTTGCCACGCACGGGATTGTTAAAAGAAAAAAAATCAGTGTTTATTTTAGGGTTTGTGGCTATTCTTTTACATGCCGTGGTGTTGTATTTTGATATTTTTGCGGTGGATAAGGAAATTAATTTAGGCATTTTTAATGCGGCTTCATTGGTCGCAGGTGTCATTGCTTTTATGCTGTTATTAACTTTGCTGCATAAGCCTGTAGAAAGTTTAATTTTAATGGCTTTTCCTTTGGCGGCATTAACCATTGCGTTAGAATTTATTTTTGAAACGCATCGCGTGGTTAAATCGGATTTGGGAATGGGCGTGACGCTGCATATTTTTATTTCTATTCTTGCTTATAGTTTTTTAACCATTTCGGCTTTTCAAGCGATTTTTTTAGCGTATCAAGAGCGTCAATTACGTCATAAGCGTTTAGGTTGGATATTGCGCCAATTACCACCATTACAAGTGATGGAAAATTTATTGTTTCAAATGGTTTTTTTAGGATTTATTTTACTGAGTTTAAGTTTATTGACAGGATTTATATTTTTTAATGATTTATTTGGGCAGCATTTGGTACATAAAACTTTTTTCTCTCTTATTGCATGGTTAGTTTTTGCCTTATTATTATGGGGAAGATGGCGTTATGGTTGGCGTGGACAGACGGCTATTCGTTGGAATTTGGGGGGCTTTTTTCTGTTATTACTGGCTTATTTTGGCAGTAAATTTGTGTTAGAAGTGATTTTGAAACGTTAAGTTATTTTTTACGGTAAAGTTTTTGTTTTAACCAGCGTAAAGGTTCGGTAATTTGCCAAGAATAACTTTGGTAAAGTTGATTTAATTCGCTTTGTTTCTGAGTTAATTGCTGTTCTAAAATGGCAATTTTTTGTTGGGCTTGTTCTAAAGCGAAAGTGACAGGAGATTGGCCGAATTCTTGGGCGGGATGATGGCGCAATTGTTCCCCATTAATCACATAATAAGCCTCAGCCGCTCGCACTGTCGCTGGTAAAGTATAAGCACGGTATTGATTTAAACCCAAAATAAAGGCGCAATAATCATGCAATTTTAATTGCGAATGGAAGGCATACATGGCATGTTGTTTCTGCCCTAAATAAGCGGTAATGTCTAATAAACGATTCGGACGTAATGGCATTCCAATTTCATACATACATAAAGTGACCGATTCGCCACAACGTTTCACCGCTTCCACCGCAATATGTGCAGCGGCAATGTGGTCGGGATGAATTTCTAATGTCGAAGGCGCATAAACTTGGTTAATGCGATGGCGAATGAGGTATTGATATAAACGCTCAATTAACCATTCTTCTTGCGGCAATTCGCGGTCAGTAAATTCCCAAAATTCAGGCTGCCCATAACCGAGAATTTGCGCCGCGTGATTGCTTTCCTGTTGACGCAATGCCACGTAAAGCAAGCGGCTGTCTTCATCGGGATGTGCCACAGCCGCCGAGCCATCGGTGAGAATTAAAACCTGTACCTTTTCTTGCTGATGTAAATATTGCAAAATCGCACCCGCACAACCGAATATTTCATCATCGGGATGTGGCGCAATAATTAACACATTGCCAGAAGGTAATGTTTCCGTTGCCGTATAGGGAATGTACCAGTGTTCCATTGGATTTATTTCAGGGGAAATAATGGCGTAATGAACAGCAATTTAAACCGTTTCGCCCGCACATATATTTTTCTTAAAAATCGTTAAAGCCCGAGCCACCGCTTGATCCATATTATAATATTGATAATCGGCTAATCGTCCTGCAAAAATAACTTGAGGATTGCACTTTTTCGCTTCTTCTAAATAACGGTGATATTGTTCACGGTAATCATCGCGTGGAATGGGATAATAAGGAATATTTTCGCCCCGACGATAGGCTTGCGGATATTCAGCGACACACGTGCTGCCTGCAATGCGTTGTCCCGTTAAATGTTTAAATTCGGTGATGCGGGTATATTGATATTCATTGGGATAATTCACCGTGCCAACGGCTTGTTGAACATCTTCCGGATGATGCGTGAATTTAAACGCTAAACTGCGATAAGGCAATTCGCCATGAACATGATCAAAGAAATCATCAATTGCACCTGTATAAATCAGGCGATTGTGAGGAATTAATGCTGCGATTTCTCGATAATCTGCATTTAATAACACTTTGATATTGGGATGGGCTAATAAACGCTTAAATAACGCAGTATATCCTTGTGCGGGCATTCCTTGATAACTGTCTTGAAAATACCGATCATCTCGACTGACATAAATCGGTACTCTAGCCGTTACTGAAGGACTTAATTGTTCGGGCGTTAAATCCCATTGTTTCAACGTGTAATTGTGGAAAACATTGCGATAAATATAATCGGCTAAAAACTTTAAATCGGCTTGTCCTGATTTCTCTGCTTCTTCTTTAATTTTTAAAATTGGCACTTTGACATTAAAACCATATTGCTGAATTAATTGTTCAGCTAATTTATCCGCATAACGCGGCGGAAATAAAGCGTAAAGCGAATTTAAATTAAAAGGAATTGGCACTGTTTGCCCATCAATCACACCCAAAACACGGTGATAATAAGGTCGCCATGTGGTAAATTGTGACAAATAATCCCAAATATAACGCGCATTCGTATGAAAAATATGCGGGCCATAATGATGAATTAATACCCCATGTTCATCATAATCATCATAAGCATTGCCTGCAATATGATTGCGCTGTTCCACAATTAATACTTTCTGTCCCAATTGGCTGGCAATTCGCTCTGCCAATACAGCACCCGTAAAGCCTGCACCAACAATCATCCAATCAAATTTCATTATTTTTTCCTAAAGAGTAAAAAGGGTCTTTTCTTAAAAAAGAGAAACATTTATTCTCGTTTTTCCTGCAAAGGTGGAAATGTGGGTTGAATGGGAAAATCATATTCTTCTGAATGCGGCTGCCGACTTTGACGGTACTCTTCTTCTCGGTCGATTTCCTCGCGCACCCAACGGCGAATGCGCCGCTCTTCGTCATCTGTCAAGCGTTCCACGCCCAACATGGCGCGATACGTCGCAGAAAAAGGCAGCATGGGCAAACACAAAATCACTCCCACCATAATAATAAAAAAAGCAACGACGGCAATTGATCCCGTATCTGGCGTGGTTGATAAATTCAGAGATAAATATTTTGATATGCCTGATTCAATCAATAATTCTCGATATTCTTTATAAAAATTAAAGCCTTCAATACCATAAGCTGCAACCCCACATAATAAAGCCACTGTGACTAAATACATATCCGCAAAAACACGAATTAAAAAAAAGACTAAATAAACTGCAACAAATACGGCAAAACCAAGTAAAAAAGGTTGATAATCCATACCGTCATAATCCCCTATTAAAAAGAAATAATTTAATGTCTATTTAACCGCATTTTTAACGGCATCAATAATCTCTTGTTGCATTTCTGGAGTTAAATACGCATCCATAGGCAAACTCAATACGCGCTTACTGGCCGCTTCAGCGATAGGTAAACTGCCTTTATCCTGTATTAAATAACTTAATGCAGGTTGTAAATGCAGCGGTAATGGATAATTAACGGCAGTGGGAATGCCGCGTTTTGCCAATTTATCCCGCACCAAATCCCGCTCATCCACTTCAATCGTATATTGACTATAACAACTTTGATTATAAGATTGAATCACAGGCGTTTTAACCTTGTTTTGTAAAGATTCTGTGTAGCGATTGCCCACTTCCATTCTCGCCGTAATTTCTTTAGGAAAAATCTTTAATTTCGCCAATAATACATTGGCTTGAATCGTGTCTAAACGGCTATTAATGCCAATTAATTCATGATGGTAACGTTCTTTTTGTCCATGCACCCGCAAACGCCGTAATTTATCAGCCAACAAGTCATCATTCGTAAAACATGCGCCCGCGTCTCCATAGGCCCCTAAAGGCTTAGACGGGGTAAACCCTGTACAACTCATTTGGGTTAAGCTGCCTGACCAACGATTTTTATAACGTGCGCCAAAACTTTGCGTGGCATCTTCAATGACCATTAAACGATACGTTTGTGCAATGGCATTAATAGAATCATAATCCGCACATTGTCCGTATAAATTCGCAGGAATAATGGCACGAGTTTGCGGGGTAATGGCGGCTTCTAATAAATTAACATCTAAATTATAAGTTTCTGGATCAATATCGACAAAAACAGGTTTTGCGCCAATAAAAGCAATCATTTGCGCTGCGGCAATAAAATTAAAAGGCGATGTAATAACCTCATCTAATGCGCTAACATCTGCGGCTAATAAAGACAATAATAAAGCATCCGTGCCACTGCCCACACTAATGCAATGTTTCACACCAATAAAACGCGCTAATTGCTTTTCTAATTCAAAAACTTCTGTGCCTAAAATATACTGCCCATGTCGCAAATTATTAAATAAACCATATTCCAATTCAGTGCGAATATTTAATTGTTGATCCACTAAATTATTTAATTGAACGGTATCAGTATATTCTGACTCTGCTAATACGCCATATAAAAATTCATGATCTCCCCATTCTACCCGTTCTTCAGCGGTTTCAAAATGCTCTTGATTTGTCCAAATAATCGTTTTACCCGGTAATAATGCTGCATCTAAACTGATTAATCCTTGTAGGCGATTGCGATGCCGCGTGGGTAATAATGACCAATTCGCCGCTAAAGAACTTAATAATTGTACATCTTCATTATTTAATAATTGCGATAACGGCACATGATGCGCCAAATTAATTTGTGTCTCTAATAAAGACAGTAAACAAGAAGGTATCCAAAAACGAATGTTCACTTTACGAATGCGATTAAAACAGTGTTGAGTGTCATTAATAGAACGCGACAATAAATCTAAAATGATACTATTATCTAAAACAATATTTAAACTCATAATAACTCCTCCTTTTTTGCTATTATCTCACGCCACAATTCGCGTAAATTCTGCCCAATCGCGCACGGGAGGCAAGCAGTGAAAACCTTGACAAATGTATGCCACCACGTCGCCTTGCACCGTAAATTCCGCCAAATGGCCGGGCAAATCCTGCGCACTGTCGGGAATCGCTAGACATAAACGGTGGGGATGAAATCCTGTCTGACAATGTTGTTGCCACACTTGGATTGACTCAATTTTTCCTCTTAAAACAATAAGTTGCGGTGGAATGGCATCTTCTTCTAAAGCCAGTAACAAAGAGCCATGTGCTGAGGCAAACTGATTAATCGACAGCCACGCGGCTTTAATCGTACGCTCCGCTGCCTGCAAATAACGTGTTTCGCCCAACAAATGCCCCAAACGCGCTAAAGCGTAAGCGGCAACGCCATTGCCCGACGGCGTGGCTTCGTCGGTAAAAGGACGGGGGCGCGTAATTAAGGCTTCATGATCATGGGCAGTAAAGAAAAAACCACCGCGTTTCTTATCTTCAAATTGCGCCAACAATACCTCTGCCAATTCAATCGCAAATTGCATCTCTTCACTGCGCCAGCGGGCTTGTAATAAAGTTAAAATGGCATCCAGTAAAAACGCATAATCATCTAAATAAGCATTTAAATGCGCTTTACCGTCTTTATAAGTGGCTAATAATCTCCCATTATGCCATAACGTTTGGCGAATAAAATCCAAAGCGTTTTGCGCTGACAATAACCATTCTTTTTGCGCAAATGTTTGTCCTGCTAAAGCCATGCCTTTTATCATTAAACCATTCCACGCCGTTAAAATTTTCTCATCACGGCCGGGGAAAATGCGTTGTTGTCGCTTTTCAAAAGCTAATTTTTTAGCATGATTTAAACGAGTGCTAACAGTATCTCCATCTAACTTATATTTTTCCGTTAAAAATTCGGCTTCAAGCACAATATGTAAATGCCAATGTTCCTCAAAATTAGGTATTTTTCCAATACCAAAATGAGTGGCGAATAAAGGAAAATGATCTTTATCTAATAAATTTTGTAATTCTTGCCGATCCCAGACGTAAAATTTACCTTCAACGCCTTCAGAATCCGCATCTAAAGTGGAATAATAACCGCCTTCAGGCGATTGCATTTCACGCATCACCCATTGTGCGGTCTCAGAAACAATGCGTTGAAATAAGGCATCTGCTTGAATTTGCCACGCTTCGGTATAAACACATAAAAAAGGGCCATTATCATAAAGCATTTTTTCAAAATGAGGAATTAACCATTCTTCATCCACCGAATAACGAAAAAATCCCCCACCTAATTGATCATATAATCCACCAAAAGCCATTTTCCGTAAAGTAAATAAAGCCATCGATAAAGCCGTTTCATCATAACTGTCTGGTTTTTTCGTGGCGTAATAATGGCGAAATAATCGTTCAATATGCGTCAAATGAGGAAATTTTGGCGCAGGGGTAAAACCACCGTGTGTGGCATCAAAATTTTGCCCAATTTGCTGGCGGGCTTCATTCAGCGGTTCAGTGGATAAATTCACGCCTTCATGCGAGCCACTATTGCGATCTAAACGGCGATACGCATCGGCAACTAAATAATTTTGTTCTTTAATTTGATCTCGATGTTGTTGATAAAAATCAACGATTTTTAATAATAAATCATTAAATGCAGGCAAGCCATGTCGCGGCTTTGGCGGAAAATAAGTTCCCGCAAAAAATGGATATAAATCAATTGGGTCTAAAAATACCGTTAATGGCCAACCGCCGGGACGTTGGGTCAACATTTGGTGGCCTAATTGGTAAATTTTATCCAAATCAGGGCGTTCTTCTCTATCCACTTTAATATTGATAAAATGCGCGTTCATTAACGCCGCTATTTCTGGATCATCAAAACATTCATGTGCCATGACATGACACCAATGACAAGCCGAATAACCAATCGATAATAAAATAGGTTTATCTTCTGCTTTAGCGCGTGCCAATACCGATTCTTGCCAAGGAAACCAATCAACAGGTTGATAAGCATGTTGTTGTAAATAAGGACTGGTTTCATGAATTAGCGCATTGGCTGAATGGCGATGAGATTGTGCCATTTATTTTCACCTCTATTCGGTTTTATTTGACGCTCAATTAAAGATAATGATGCAACATGACTTCATGAATTCGTTGCGCGGCCATTTCACATTCCGCTAAAGAAGCCACTAATGCCAAACGAATATGGCGTTGACCGGGATTTACCCCGTCTTCTGTGGTACGAGACAGAAAAGAACCGGGCAAAACGGTAATATTTTGTGTTTCAAATAATTTTCTAGCAAATTCAGTATCATCTACGGGAACTTGCGGCCAAAGATAAAAGCCCGCTGGTGGTTTCGACATTGATAATACGGGCTGTAAAATCGCCAGCATCGCGTCAAATTTCGCCTGATAAGCCGCTCGATTGGCTTGTACATGGGTTTCATCAGCCCAAGCCACTGCGCTGGCTGCCTGCACCGTAGGCGACATGGCGCAGCCGTGATAAGTGCGATACAACAAAAAATCGCGCATTATCGCCGCATCTCCCGCGACAAATCCAGAGCGCAATCCGGGCGCATTAGAGCGTTTTGATAAGCTGTGAAACACTAGGCAACGTTTAAAATCCAATCGCCCTAATTGCGCACATACTTGCAATAAACCAAGCGGTGGTTCATTATCATATAATTCCGAATAACATTCGTCAGAAGCAATAATAAAATCATATTCATCTGCTAATTGAATTAAATAAGCAAATGTTTCTGCATCCAATACCGTGCCACTGGGGTTAGCAGGGCTGCACAAATAAAGCAATTGACATTGCGCCCAAATTGCTTCGGGTACGGCTTTAAAATCGGGTTGGAAATGGGATGATGATAAGGCATTTAAATAATAAGGCTTTGCCCCTGCCAATAACGCTGCACCTTCGTAAATTTGATAAAAGGGATTTGGCATTAACACCAAAGGGTTTTTAACTTCAGTATTAATAACCGTTTGCGCAATCGCAAAAAGAGCTTCTCGCGTGCCATTAACCGGTAAAATATGCACATTGGGATCAATACTTTCTGCGGGTAATTGAAAGCGTTGCATTAACCAATCGGCAATATTTTTTCTTAAACTATCACTGCCTTTAGTCACAGGATATTTTCCTAAACCTGCTAATGCCTGCGTTAATGCGTGAGTTATAAAATCAGGCGTTGGATGTTGTGGTTCACCAATAGATAAATTAATAGGCGATAAAGATGATGGCGGAATTAAATCTGATTTTAAACGATTTAATTTTTCAAAAGGATAAGGGTGCAGAAATTTTAAATGTGGGTTCATTCTATATGAGAAAAATTAAAGAATAAATGAGAAAAAATGAGTTATTCAGGTTCAGCTTTGGGCAAAGTAAAATAAAATAAACAGCCTTGTCCTATTTCACTTTCAACTCCCGCAGCTCCTTGTAAACGTTCAGCAATGCGCTGCACAATCGACAGCCCTAAACCATGCCCTTCTTGACGATGATTTTTTAAACGGGTAAAGGGAGTGAACAATGACTTTTGCTGTTCTTTAGACAAACCATCACCCTGATCCCGAATCCAAAAGCGAATAAAACCATCCTCTTGCATTGTCGCACCTAAAGTTAAATGCGGCGGCGTACCTCCATATTTTAAACCATTACTTAAATAATTACTCCAAATTTCTTCAATCCACGCGGGATTACCCAGTGCATTTGGCCATTTTTCTGGAACAATAATGGTGGCTTTACTGCGATCAATTAATAAAGCCAATCGTTCTTGTACCCGAATAATAATATCGGTCATATTAACTGTTTGTAATGGCACTTGTTGTTGCCTAGATACGCCCGCTAATAATAACAACGCATCAACAATAGAAAAAGTGCGATTTACCGATTGCATGGCTAATTCTAAGTGCTTAATCGCCCGTGGTGAGGGAATTTGATCGGCTTGGCATTCCAAACTTAACAACTCCAATAATCCCGCCAAACCACTTAATGGTGTTTTTAAATCATGAGCCACCGTGTGCGCAAAAGCATCTAATTCTAAATTATTTTGTTGTAATTGCTGCTGTAATTTATAGATTTTTAAATGCGCAGTAATCCGTGCTAATACTTCCTCATGTTGAAAAGGTTTAGTGATATAATCCGCCGCGCCTAATTCAAAACCGTGCACTTTATCTACCGTATCGGTTAAAGCGGTCATAAAAATAATAGGAATATCCTGCGTTTCTGGATTTGATTTCAATTGTTCGCACACCGCAAAGCCATCCATATTCGGCATCATAACATCTAATAAAATCATATCTGGATGTCCATAATTCACCGTTTCAATACTGCTTTTTCCATCTTGTGCAATTAGCACTCTAAAACCCGCTTGGGTTAAAAATCGATGCAGCAATAACATATTGTCGGGAGTATCATCGACAATTAAAATGGTATCTTTACCTTTGGCATTAGGTTTAATCATGGTTTATTCTCCTGATAATAACGCGCAATATCGCGTATTTTATTAATATCATAACCTTCTGCTAAAGCAACAATTCGATTGGCTAAAGGAATAAATTGGGTATCTATTTGCTTTAAATTAGCGGCATATTCTAAAATTCCGTCAATATCACCACTCATGGCTAAATCATATAAATTTTCAATCTGTTTTGGTAAAAGACGTAAAGTTAAATGTTGTGTTTCTTTCAGGTAAGAATCCGCATCTGTTAATTCTTCAATCGCAGTATTTTGATATAGCCATTGTAATTTTAAATGATGTGCTAATAAACTTAATAAATTTTCTGTGCGAAATGGTTTAGCTAAAAAATCATCGCCGCCCGCCATTTTGCTACGAATTTTATCTTGTTCAAATGCGCTGGCAGAAACTACAATAATAACAGAGCGAATGATGCCTTGTCCATTTGTTATATTTTCAGCTTCAAAATGGCGTAATTGCTGGATAGTTTCTACGCCATCCATGCCCGGCATAATTAAATCCATTAAAATCGCGTGAGGCAGCCATAATTTGGCTTTTTGCAAGGCTTCTTGCCCGCTATCAGCTTCGGAAATTTGAAAGCCTAATGGCGTGAGCATATTGGCTAAAACGGAGCGATTTTCCCAGCGATCATCAACAATTAAAATGCGCTGCCGTTCCCCCTCATAACCAATGATAACGGGATGGGGAGAATGCAAACGTTGAGGTTGTAAATTAATTTTAGCGGGTAATTTTAAACTTAATGTAAATAAACTGCCTTTTTTCAGCTCACTTTTTACTTTTAATTCACCGCTCATCATTTTCACTAATTTTTCCGTAATGGCTAGGCCTAATCCTGTGCCTTCGGAGCGGTAATGTTCATTACCTGCTTGTTGGAAAGGGAGAAAAATGCGATTTAAATCAGCCGCCGACATGCCAATTCCCGTATCTTCCACTTCGCATAATAAGCAGCCTTCATTTAATTGATAATGCACTCTAAAAATAACATTACCTTTTTCAGTAAATTTAACCGCATTGCTAAGTAAATTAATTAAAATCTGCCGCAATCTTTTCTCATCCGCATGAAGTAAACTGGGCAAAGGAAAGCACGGTTCATAAATAAAAGTAATGCCTTTTTGTTTCGCCCGTAATTGAAAAAGATCAATAATGCTTTTTAGAAAATCTTCAAAATAAAAATCTTCAGGATTTAATTCTAAACGATTGGCTTCTATTTTGGAAATATCTAAAATATCACTAATTAATGTGAGTAAATATTCACCACTGCGTTGAATCACATTGAGACCTTCTTTTAATTGGGGCGATGAGTTTTTTTCTCGTTGCAACAATTGAGAATAGCCTAAAATGCCGTTTAATGGCGTTCTTAATTCGTGACTCATATTGGCTAAAAATACGCTTTTAGCGCGATTGGCGACTTCGGCGGCTTCTTTGGCTTGTCTTAAACTAATTTCGGCTTGTTTTCTATCTAAAATATCTTCGACACTGCTCCAAATATAATAATCCCCATCTTTCTCAATCAATAACCCCGATAAACGCACAGGCACTAAATAACCTTGACGGTGAATATATTCTTTTTCATAAGGGCCATAACGCCCTGTTTTTTGCAATTGCATTAACACTTGATAATCAGTTTGATAATAGCATGGTGGGGTGATCATATAAGTGTTGCGTTTCTGTACTAATTCCTCGCTAGAATAACCGATAATATCGCTAAAAGCAGAATTAATTTCTATAAAACAACCATCCATTCGCGTTAAGCATAAACCAATCACCGCTTCATCAATTAATAAACGACGATATTCTTCACTTTTTCTCAAGGCTGCTTCAGCTTCTCGACGCGCAGTAATATCAGAAAAAGAAATCACTGCACCATAATGTTTATGATCATTAGCGCGTAATAAAGGTTGGGTATTAACAGAAATCCATGTTAAACGCGAACAAGTTGATTTTTTAATGCCAATAATTACATTAGATTGCGGCATTCGACTGACCAATAAATTATCAATAGAATGCGGTTCAGAAAACACAGAACCATCATTTTTAATTAAACTAAACTCTTTGGAAGAAAAACCATTTTCTTTTAACTCATCTGCAGAAATATTTAATAAACGTTCTGCACTGGGATTTACGGTATTAATGCGACCTTTTTCATCACATAAAATAATGCCTTCTTGCATCGCAGTAATGACTAAACGATAATGTTCTTCACTGTCACGCAAGGCATGTTCCATTCGTTTGCGATCTGATAAATCTGTGACAAAACTTAAAATGGCTTCTACTTCTTTATCTACACTGTAAATTGCAGAAATCCATAAGCTGGCAAAAAAATAACTGCCATCTTTACGAAAATAATTTTTCTCAATTTGATAGGATTCAATTTCACCATTCACTAATTGGCTAAATTTCTGTTTTGCTTCGGGTGAATCATCAGGTAAAAATAGCGGATTATAATCAACTTCTTTTAAATCAACTTCGAGATAACCCGTCATTTCTTGCCATTTTTGATTTACTTCTAAATAATTTCCGTGGCAATCCGTTAAACTAATACCAACAGCCGCATTATTAAAAATGGTACGAAAACGATTCTCACTGCTACGCAGGGCTTCTTCTGCCAAATGGCGGTCGGTAATGTCTAAACCCGTGGCGACCACAAATTTAGTTTTCCCATCAGGCTGTAAAATAATGGTGTTATTCCACTCAAATAAACGCCGTGTACCGTCGCGCATTATCCAGTAAGTTTGAGAATTTGAGGAAATACCGTCTTCAATTAAATTATGGAATAAATTAATGACCATATTTAAGTCTTCTTCAGGAATAAATAAATCCCAAAAAAAACGTAAACGGATTTCTTTAAATTCATAACCTGTTATCGTTTCTGCATAACGATTAAATCGCTCAATTCTTCCCCAATTATCCAATACTAAAACCAACATCCCTGCAATATTTAAAACCGTATTAATAAAATCACGTTCTTCTCTCAGTTTCTCTTCAATTTTTAGATGCGCACTAATGTCTAATAAACTCACTGGAATGCGTTTAAATCCTTCATCTGTTCTTGGAATAGGCATGGATAAAATAACAGGGACATGATTGCCTGTTAAACTGCGTTGTAACGTTTCTGTTTGGACAAATTGCTTTCCTTCCCAAATCGCACAAAGTACGTCAATAAATCCTTCTTCAGCCGCGGGTAAGAAAAAGCGATCATTAGGCAGCATTAATTCGCCCCGTACTTTATTTAATTCTATTAATTGTTCTAATTGCAAGCCTTCGGCTAAATAATTATCTAAATAGTGATAAATATTTTGTAAACTATTGGGTATACCTAATAGTTTAATGGCCGTTTTATTAATGTCGCTTGTTTTTACCAATGAAAATAATTCTTTTACTATTTCTGAGTGTTTACTCAGATGATGTCGTAAGTTTTTTAAACCGCTGTCGCGCAGTTCTTTTAGCTTTTGATGAATGATAGAAAAATCTTGTTCAAGAATAGCCACACTCACGCTATTAAAAATGGCTTCATAACGTTGTTTGCTGTCTAATAAGGCAATTTCAAAACGATGGCGTTCCGTAATGTCTCTGGCAATGCCAAATACGGCTTCTAACCCGTTCCAACGGCCTTTTTTCACTTTTAATTCGATGGGAATTTGCTGTGGCTTTTGTTTTTGTTTTAACAATAAATGGCTGACTTGAATTTGCCCTTCTAACATGCTTAGAATTTCAACTTCTGCTTTTAATTTATCTGTCTCTATAAATAATTCAATCAGATTTTTATTCATTAATTCATCTAAAGCATATCCTAAATTTTCTGTCATAGAAGGATTGGCATAGAGAATAGTGCCTTGCAAGTCGGTAATGAAAATGAAATCTTCTAAAGTATTAAATAATGTTTGCAGATTTTCTTGGCTAATTCTCACCGCTTCCTCAGCTTTTTTCTGCTCGGTAATGTCATGGCCGACGGCTTGAATTTCTAATAACTGATTATTGTCATCTAAAATGGGTTGTTCTGACCAACGAAACCACCGCCATTGACTTTGTGCCGATAACCAACGCTCCTCGTGAAGCATTGTTTGAGCGTGTCGCCGCATGGTTTCTAAACGACGTTGGAAATTAATGCGATTTTCTTTGGCAATAAAGCGCGTCAAATGACTGCCTTCTAATTGCTGGCGTAATTGTCCAAAAAAATGAATGCAGGCTTGATTCACAAACGTTAAAATACCATTGGCATCATAACGGTAAATAAGTTCACTTTGTTGATTGACAATGGCTTGATAACGTTCTTGTGCGCGATGGGCTAATTCTTCAGCAAATTTTCGGCGAGAAATATCAATAATAATCACTCGCCATTCTTTTAATTCGCTTTCATCGTGCGAATCATGTACGGGACTGCTTTGCAATTCGGCATAAAAGAAATCGGCATAACGGCGTTTTATTTGCAATTCGCAATGATCACTGGGCGTTTTGTTTTCTAATAAACGATGGTGGTAATTTTGAAAATAATTATAGGCATGACGATGAATGAATTGATAAAACGAACTTTTTAGTAAATTCGTGCGGCTATCGCCTAATAATTCTGCGCCTGTTAAATTAATTTGGGTGATATTAAATTGAGGGTCTAAAGTTAAATAACCCACAGGCGCAAAATCGTATAAATCAGAATAACGCTGATAGGCTTCTTCTAAAGCACGTTGGGTGCGTAATAACTCTTCATTCTGCATTTCTAATTCAATTTGATGCACCTGCAATTCATGGATCAAATGATCCTTATCCGCTTCCATCGTTGGAGCGGTTAATTCGGTGTCATAATGTTGTTCTAATTTCGCTTCAGCATGTTGGCGTAAGCGAGATAATTTGGCATCAGCAGGCGTATCCATGCGCAGATTTTCCAAATGAATAAAATGTAGAATGGCTAGAGAGTATCGATTGGGTTAAATAGTATAAATTAAACGCGCAATTTATTCATCTAATGCACCCAATTGATTCAGTTGTTTTTTGTGTAATGGCCAGTCTGGCATCACTCGATTTAATAGATCGTAAAAAGCAGGACTGTGATTAAACTCAATTAAATGACAAAGCTCGTGCATAATGACATAGTCAATACAAGCAATTGGCGTTTTAATTAATGCTGCATTTAATAGAATTTTTCCTTTTTGTGAACAACTGCCCCATCGCCGTTTCATCCAACGCACTGACATGTCGGGTAATGGCACGGCTAAAATCGCAGCTTGTTGATGGCAAATGGCAAGGCGTTGGGAAAAATAAAATTGTGCTTGTTCTTTATACCATTGTTTTAATTGCTTTTTGATGCGTGTACTGTCGTATAAACCGCGATAATAAAGCCGTAATTGGTTATTTTCCATCATCACTTGTTCGCGCTTGCTTTGTTCTAAAGTAATGGGGTATTGTTGCCCTAAAAACAGGTGCATTTCTCCGCTAATGTATTGAGGTTGATGTAACATACGAGATCGTTGCGCAAAACCGTCTTGCTTGCGTTTAATCCATTCGGCTTTTTGTTGTACAATATCAGCGATCACCCCTTTAGAAAGACCTAATGGGGCTTTAACTAAAACAGTTAAATCAGGATAAACACTAATTGCTAACGTTTTTCGATTTGAGTATTTAACTTGATAGTGCAATGCGTGATGATGGTGCGACATAGGAATCGGTCAGTATTAAAATCAATAGGAACGTTAAAATATCTTAATTTCCATATTATCAGTCTGTGTTTTTAAGCGTTTTTTAATGGGTGCGCTTAAAAGTGGGTTGAATCATGAGCCAGTTCAAGCCCAATTTTAATAACAAATTGGCTGCAATAGCCCGCATTTTTTTCATTTTTTAAGAAAATAGAGGAGGTGTCAATATGGAAATGAAACAAGCCTTGCAACGGGTGGTCAATCGAGCGCATTTAACTCGTCATGAAATGAGCGAAATCATGCGCTTAATGATGACAGGAGAAGCCACTTCCGCGCAAATTGCAGGCATGTTGATTGCGTTGCGTATGAAAGGGGAAACGGTAGAGGAAATAACGGGCGCGGCAATGGTGATGCGAGAATTGGCCACGCCTGTGGTTGTTTCTACAACTGATTTAGTTGATATAGTGGGGACGGGGGGTGATGAGATGAATACCTTCAATGTCTCCACCACCAGTGCCTTAGTCGCGGCCGCGGCGGGGGCAAAAGTGGCTAAACATGGCAATCGTTCTGTATCCAGTCGCAGTGGCAGTGCGGATGTGTTGGAGGCGTTGGGGGTGAAATTGTCTTTGTCGCCTGCCCAAGTGGCGGCTTGTGTGGAAACGGTGGGCATTGGTTTTATGTTTGCGCCTCAACATCATAGCGCAATGAAGTACGCCATGCCAGCGCGTAAAGAGATGGGGGTAAGAACTTTATTTAATCTACTGGGTCCGTTGACGAATCCCGCAGGTGCAACGCATCAATTGTTGGGAGTGTTCAGTGCGACGTGGTTATCGGCGATGGCTGAGGTGTTGCGTGAGCTGGGTAGTGTGCATGTTTTAGTGGTACATTCTGATGAGGGTTTGGATGAAATCAGCATTTGTTCGGATACAAAAGTCGCTGAATTATCGCAAGGAACGGTACGCAATTATTGCATAACTCCTGAAGATTTTGGCTTAAAACGCGCTCAATTGTCTGAAATCCAAGTGAATTCTGTAGAGGAAAGTGTGGCAATGGTACATCAGGTATTAGCCAATACGGATGGTGCGGCACGTGATATTGTTTTACTTAACGCGGGAGCAGCCATATACGCGGCTGATCTCGCTGATTCTTTGGCACAAGGGATTGATTTAGCAAGAAATACTTTAGCCAGCGGCGCAGCCAAAGCAACCTTGGATCGTTTGGTGAATTTTACACAAACCATTTAGGATCGGTAAAATTTGTCAATCAGCTTGTTTGGGTTTGAATAGGTGGAAAATAGGAAAAATGCTTATTTTTTCTCTTTTCAAATTCAAACAATTATTATTTTATTAGGAATTTATTATGCCTCGTTTTATTCATCTTCATTGTCACAGTGAATATTCTTTAATTGACAGTTTAATTCCAGTTAAATCATTAGTAAAAACGGTGAAAGCGCAAGGAATGCCAGCTTGTGCCATTACGGATCATCATAATTTATTTGGTTTAGTTAAATTTTATCAAGCGGCTTATGCGGCGGGAATTAAACCGATTATTGGGGTGGATATGTGGCTGTGGCAACAAGATGCGCCCCCGACGCAATTAATTTTATTATGTCAAAATGAAATAGGCTATCGTCATTTGACGCGATTGGTGTCATTAAGTTATATGCAAGGACAGCATAAAGGACGGCCTTATTTATATCGAGAATGGTTAGAAGCATCTACAGAAGGATTAATTGTTTTAATTGCAGGTCGAAATAGCGATTTAGGTATGGCGTTATTGCGTGATAATAGAGAGCAAGCCGAGCAATATTGGCGTGAATATCAGCGTTTATTTCCGCAGCGGGCGTATTTATGTTTAACGCGCACGGGGCGAATGGATGAGGAGGTGTATATTCACGCTGCGGTGGCGTTTGCGGGGCTTTATGGCGTGCCTGTGGTGGCGACCAATGAGGTGTGTTTTTTAACCCCAGACGATGTTGACGCGCATGAAGTGCGGGTGTGCATTCATGGGGGGTATGTGTTGGCCGATCCCAATCGCCCGCGTCTTTACAGTGAACAGCAATATTTGCGCACGCCCGAAGAAATGGCCGAATTATTCGCCGATATTCCCGAAGCTTTAGAAAATACTTGGCATATTGCACAGCGTTGTAATTTAACCCTGACATTAGGGAAAAATTATCTGCCTAATTTCCCTATTCCTCATGGAAAAAGTGCTGATGATTATTTCCGTGAACAATGCCGTGTGGGATTAGAAGAGCGTTTGCTTGTTTTATCCCATACGCAACAAGCTGACTTTACGCCACAACGACGCATTTATGAAGACCGTTTAGAATTAGAAATGAATGTGATTATTCAAATGGGCTTTGCGGGTTACTTTTTAATTGTGGCGGATTTTATTCAATGGGCAAAAGATCATCAAATTCCTGTCGGGCCAGGACGGGGTTCGGGTGCGGGATCATTGGTGGCTTATGCGTTAAAAATTACGGATTTAGACCCGATTCCTTATGATTTACTCTTTGAACGTTTCTTAAATCCAGAGCGGGTCTCCATGCCTGACTTTGACGTGGATTTTTGTATGGAACGCCGCGACGAAGTGATTGATTATGTGGCAGAACGTTATGGGCGTGATAAGGTTTCACAAATTATTACTTATGGCTCAATGGCCGCTAAAGCGGTGATTCGAGATGTTGGCCGCGTGCTAGATCATCCTTATGGTTTTGTGGATAAATTAGCCAAATTAATTCCTATGGAATTAGGCATTACTTTAGAAAAAGCATTAGACAGTGAAGAAGCCCTGCGTTCGCGTTATGAACAAGAGGAAGAAGTGCGCGAATTAATCGACATGGCGCGAAAATTAGAAGGCTTAACCCGTAATGTCGGCAAACATGCGGGAGGTGTGGTCATTGCGCCTTCGGTTTTAACGGATTTTAGCCCACTTTATTGCGAAGAAGATGGCAGTAATTTGGTCACGCAATTCGATAAAGGTGATGTGGAAAGTGTGGGTTTAGTTAAATTTGACTTTTTAGGTTTACGCACCCTGACCATTATTCGCTGGGCATTAGACAGTATTAATCATTTTCTGGAGCAGCCATTAGATATTAATTTATTGCCACTGGATGATCCTGCGACTTATGATTTATTTCAAAAAGCGCAAACTACGGCCGTTTTCCAATTAGAATCACGCGGCATGAAAGAGCTATTAAAAAAGCTAAAGCCGACTTGTTTTGAAGATATTATTGCCTTATTGGCTTTGTACCGTCCAGGGCCGATTGAATCAGGTATGGTGGATGATTTTATTAACCGTAAAAATGATCCCAATGTACAGTTTGATTATTTGCATCCTGAATTAAATAGCAATCGGGATTTGGTCGCGGTATTAAAACCGACTTATGGTGTGATTGCTTATCAAGAACAAGTGATGCAAATTGCGCAGGTTTTAGCGGGTTATAGTTTGGGTGGTGCGGATTTATTGCGGCGGGCAATGGGCAAGAAAAAACCCGAAGAAATGGCTAAACAACGCTCTGGTTTTGTCGATGGCGCGGTGAGTCGGGGAGTCAGAGCAGAAGTTGCTGCTTATGTCTTTGATTTGGTGGAAAAATTTGCGGGTTATGGCTTTAATAAATCGCACTCTGCGGCTTATGCCTTAGTGTCGTACCAAACAGCGTGGTTAAAAGCCCATTATCCTGCTGCTTTTATGGCGGCGGTATTGTCTTCTGATATGGACAATACGGATAAAGTGGTGAATTTAATTGATGAATGTCGCCAAATGAATTTAAAAGTTTTACCACCTGATGTGAACACCAGTCATTATCGTTTTACGGTAAGCGATGATTTAAATAGCAGCATTCGCTACGGTTTAGGCGCGATTAAAGGCGCGGGCGAAGCGGCTATTATGGGCATTATTAGTGAGCGAGAAAATAACGGCATTTATACGGATTTATTTGAATTTTGTCGCCGCATTGATTTACGCCGTGCTAATCGACGAGTATTAGAAGGTTTAATTAAAGCGGGCGCATTGGATCAATTAGGCCCTGAACGGGGCGTGATGATGGCTTCTTTAGAAACGGCCATTAAATTGGCGGAAAAGCACAGTTTAGATCGAGATGCAGGGCAAAATAATTTATTCGGTGGATTAAGCGCGCCTATAGAAGCAGTGCAAGAAGATAAAACGCCCTTTATTGTCGGTGGTAAATGGAGCGAAAAAGAACGCTTAAATGGCGAAAAAGAAAGTTTAGGATTATATTTAACGGGACATCCTATTAATCAGTATTTAGGCGAGTTAGAAAAACTTGCGCCGATTCGTTTAAAAAATCTCCGTCCCACTGAGCGATTTAAAACGACAAAAGTCGCAGGGTTGGTGTTAAATGTGCGCTTATTAAACAGCCGCCGCGGACGCATGGCTTCGGTAATGTTAGATGACAATACGGCGCGTTTAGAAGTCATGGTTTATTCGGATAAATTTGAAGAATGTCGAGATTTATTGGTGAAAGATAATTTATTAATTATCGAGGGAGAAGTGCGTGAAGATGAATTTAATGATGGCGGTTATGGCATGACGGCCACGCAAATTTCTAGCCTAGCCATGGCGCGGGAGCGTTATGCGCGGCAAATTACCATTAAAATCGATGCCCCACGTCCGAATTGGTTAGATGATTTTCAGCACATTTTAACCGCTTACCGGCCGGGCGGATGTCCCGTAGTGCTGCATTATCGACGTGAGGATGCGTTGGTCGAATTGATGTTAGGGCAGGAATGGCGCGTTAAGCCCGAAGATGCGTTGTTGGCACAATTGAATTTATTGGTTGGTTTCGGACGAATTGATGTGCGTTATTAGGGTTAAAATTAGCCCTGAATTTTACTGCGAATTTTGCGAATATAACCTAAAATCGTTTCCGAGATTTTTAACGGTTCTTTTTGTGGTTTCTCAACCACATAACGTTGTGCTAATTGCGGTGTTTCTCGCATGGCATGGTAATGGCGAATAGAGGCTTGAATGCTTTTTTCTAACATGCCTTTTAAAACAGGTTTGGGTAAAAAGCGATAAATTTGCCCTTGGTTAATTAATTCGATTAAGGCGCGGGTGTCTTGGAATGAAGTTAATACCATCGTTAAAATATTGGGATGATATTGTTTCAAGGTTTTTAAGGGCGCGGTAATGTCTTCATTGGCAATTCTCACTTCAGAAATCACGACGGCAATGTTTTCTTCACTTAAAATGGTAAATGCGTCATTTAGCGTCGTTCCCCAACGGACTAGATATTTTTCGCCAATAATTTCTCTGACAATTTCATACGTGCTGGGGTCTTCATCAATCACCAATAATCCCAATTGTTCACGGGAAGTATCGGCTTTTTTAATCGCCGCTTGCGTATTGGCAGATTTATCTAAACTGGCTAATTGCAAGCCAATCTCGGCGGCATTGCGTAGCGTTAATTGAATTTCATCCGTGTCCCATGGTTTATTAATATAACGGAAAATTTCCCCTTCATTCACAGAACCCACAATGGCCGTTAAATCCGAATAACCCGTTAATAATAAACGCATGGTATTGGGAGAAATATCGCGGGCTTGGCGTAATAATTCCACACCCGTCATAATCGGCATTCGCTGATCGCTGACTAATACATGCACGGTTTCTCGTTTTAAAATCTCTAATGCTTCATTGCCGTCTGTGGTGACGTGAACTTTATAATCAAAGCGAAAGAGCATTTTTAAAGAACGCAAAATGCGCTCTTCATCATCAACAAATAACAGGGTGGCTTTTTGTTCTGTCATTGTCTTGTCCTTATTTTAAATTTAAGCGGGATTGGCAGCGGTAGAAGTAGCGGGTATTTTTGGGCGTTGGCGCGGTAATGATACGGTAAAGCGCGTTCCTTTTCCTTGCTGTGAAGCGACTTTAATTTTACCCCCATGTTGATGCACAATTTGATGGCTAATTGATAAACCTAATCCTGTGCCTTCGCCAACGGGTTTGGTGGTAAAGAAAGGGTCGAAAATTTTGTTTAAAATCTCTTTAGGAATGCCACAGCCGTTGTCTTGAATGCTGACATAAACATGGTCATTATCTGCGCTGGTTTTAATGATCACTTTACCATTGCCGGGTGTGACCGCTTGCGAGGCATTGGTAATGAGATTTAAAAACACTTGATTTAATTGCGATGGTGAGCAAGAAACCGGCGGCAATTCGCCATATTCTTTAATCACTTCTACGCGGTGTTTTAACATATTATGCGCAATGGTCAACACGCTATCTAAATTTTCGTTCATATTCACATCCGCAATGCGGGCTTGATCTAAGCGGCTAAAATTGCGCAAATTAACGACTAATTCAGAAATTTGCTCAATGCCATAAAGGGTATCTTTAAGCAATTGATCGGTTTCGGCAAACGTGTCTTCTTCAAAGAATTCATTGGCTAATTCTAATACTTCAGCTATTTTGGCTTGTAAAGTATTTTCATCGGTTTCTCCCGACAACAATAATTCTACCAATTCGCGGTATTGTTGCAATAAATTTTCCGCTTGTTTTAATAAACGTTGCGTCATAGATACGTTGTTTTTGACGTAACCTAAAGGCGTGTTAATTTCATGCGCCACGCCCGCCACCATTTGTCCTAAAGAAGCCATTTTTTCCGATTGGACTAATTGGGTTTGGGAGGATTTTAGGCGTTTGTAAGCGGTGGCCAATTCGCGGGTGCGCTCGGCCACGCGCTGCTCCAGCGTGGCAAAATGGGCGCGTAATTGTTCGCCCATCGTGTTGAAAGTACGCGCCAAATCGCCAATTTCATCCGTACGTGCTGTGGGTAAATGTTGATCCCATTCGCCTTTGGCAATGCGATCCGCAGCGGCATTTAAATCGCGCAAAGGTTTTGTCACCCAACGCGAACTTAAAACCCCCACCATAACCGCCACAGAAAGGAAAATTAACATCAAAATTAAAGTATTAATCATATTGGCATGGATTTGTTCCATAAATTCAGCTTTAGGCAACACCACCGCAATTAACCAATCTAAACCTGAATCCGTCTCCCAAGGCGTAATTTGTAAATAATAGGTTTCTTGGTCGTGTGTAAATTCAAATTGGGTACTGTGATCGACGTGTTGAAAGGCTTTGGTATGAATCATTAAAAATTCAGCCGCTGCTTGAATCATTGTATCGTTTAATGCCGTCGCTAATATGGGATTATTATCCGCATCATAGGGCGGAGAATCGGAAGAACTCGCCACCAATAATCCACCGCGTTCCATAACAAACGTTTTGCCGCTTTTTCCTGCTTTTAATTGCCGTAAAAAATCACTGATGTTGCTTAACGTCACATCCACGCCTAAAACACCTTGCAACTCATCCCCTCGATAAATGGGATGTGCCGCGGTGATCATCAATGCTTTGGTAGAAAAATCAGCGTAAATCTCTGACCATGTGGGTTTTTTTCGTGCTTTTGCCACTTGATACCAGGGCCGCTCACGAGGATCGTAATGAGGGCGCGTGCTTAATTCTTCGCTTTCAAATCCGTCTTCATCGGCTTTGAATTTATACATGGTGCGGTTATCTTCGGGCGTGGCTCTGGTGATTTGTAAGGGTAAATTGGGATATTGATTAGCCCCATGAAATTGTCCGTTTTCTTCATGCCCATAATAAGAAGAATAAACCGCAGGAAAAGCCTGAATATATTGCCAAAAATGACGCTCTAATAACGTGCTATCTTCTAATCCAATTTCGTTTAATTGTAAAGCGTAAGCATGATTTTGATTAAGCCATTGTGGTTCAGCAATAAAACTTTGCAAACGATCTGCAATTCGAGCTGTTATTTCAGCGCGTAATTGACTGGCTAATTGATTTACTGCTTGCTCGCCATGACGTAGGGATAAAAAACCCGTTAATGTCACCGCAATAAAAATAATCACCAAAAACGGCGCGATAAGCGTCACACGCAATGAAAAACGAGAGGGAATACGAGATAACACATTGAGCGGCTGCATAATATGTTTTACCTAATGGAGAAATGGGTGCAGCCAGTATAAGGCATTTATGTGACAAA
Organism: Thioflexithrix psekupsensis; assembly: GCF_002149925.1. Lineage (NCBI taxonomy): Bacteria > Pseudomonadati > Pseudomonadota > Gammaproteobacteria > Thiotrichales > Thioflexithrix > Thioflexithrix psekupsensis. The sequence goes on from NZ_MSLT01000023.1 coordinate 548,911, forward strand.
ATAAAATTGTCTTTTTTTACTGAATATTGCGTAATATTTTATGGATTGCCTTTAAAAACTAAATGCAACCCGTCACATTAGAGAAAGGAAACACAAGATTTTTATTTTTTTAAGGAGTGCGGGTCATGTTTTTAATCAATTTGTTAAGTATTATTTTATTATTACTATTAGGATTGATGGCGGCTTCGGTTTATTTGCAGGCGCAATCACCTCCGCTACGCCCGGTGTTAGAAAAATTAACGCAGTTTCAAGGAATGTTGGGAGTATCGGGTTTAATTTTTGGTGTCATTTGGTTAATTATTTTGTTAATTAAAGCGGGCTATGTGGTGTTGATGGCGTTATTTGGGCTGGCGTGTATTTTTGTGTTATTGAGTTTGGGGGTTTTGATGGGGAGTCAATGGGTTGAACGTTGGTTGCAGGGATCAGAACAACAGCAGTATTTGCGCGATTGGCGAGCGCGTTTGTTACCCTATCAAACGCAATTGGGGTTAGCGGCTTTGGTGTTAAGTGGTTTGCAATTGTTGTGGTTAATTTTTTAGTACCTAAACAGAAATAATCTGGGTAGTCCTAGTCAAGTAGTGATATGAATAAAATTATCCCAAATCTAATGATTCGTTATCATGGCGAATAAAGTGCCAAATTGCTCCGCAATGGCGGATGGCGGAGCAAAAAAAAACGCGCTAGTCTGATCGGGACATCCATGCCTCACCGCCGGCTATCATGTCAGCGATCCACTGTTTGACAGAGGTACCACCAATGACCGAATCAAATCTGCGAATAAGATACGTGTGATCATCACCATTGGAGATGAGACTGTTAAAGCGATCCGGGTGAGTTCCTTTGAGTTCGGCAACCGCCTCGATCAATTCAGCTCCTAGGGTTGGTCCACCACCCGGCAAATTTGCAGCAATAGTCGCGTCCTGCTTGGAACTGATGTACGCCAACCGAATGTCCGGGTCTTGATTGAGCTGATAATTGTGATAGCCGGTCAGGTTTCCATCTTCACCAATACAGTCATCGCAACTGGCAGGGAAGAAAGGAGCTGCGTTCCAATAATCAATGAGGGTGTCCATTCCACGCGGTTAAAATCTACGAAAACCATACCGTTAAAAAATCTTCACCGCGTCAAATGTACCGGTCACAACGGGAGGACGGACGCTGGTATCTATATATTCACCTTTGGCGGTGGTGAAGTTAAGCTTCACGAGTGCCTTTGGGTTGTCTAACCGGACACCGCTGTACTGTCCACTTAAAATCAACCCGGTGTAAATTTTCACTTTCTCGCTGCTCTCCGGTGACAAACGCAAGTCCAGCATCACTCCCATGCTGGCACTCTCGATTTTAACCGATAAGTACACTACATAGGCATCCGCGCTTGCGCTACTTTGCCAAATGCCGTCATACTCACTGCCTTCGTGTGCAAATGTCAGTGTTGCATTTAACGGCACAGACTCCCCGCCGCGAGTTTGGTTGCCGTTCAACACAGTACCGTTAGTAATTGTGGCATTTACCGTAACGTCGTCTTGCGGCGTTAAACCTTTTAAGTCCAACGCGCCGGTATCCCAATTGTAACTACCGATCATAACGGTCAGGCTTTGCAAATCGGTTTCTAGGAAGACGACATCGGTGTTGTCCGGTTGGACTAACAGGATATAATACTTACCATCGCCGCTCCAAATGCCACTAGGATTGGGTGTTTGTGCCAATGCCGCACTGGATAGGAAGAGATTGAAGTAAACAATTGCCAAGACAACATTAACTAGCTGTTTCATAACACGCTCCTCAGAATTAAGTTCAGTATGATTAACGCATCGCGCCCGCTCATTGCAACAGGCAAGTGATTGAGTTTAGTCGAAGAAAGTGTTCCAAGCCAGTAATTCCCGCTTCTTCCGCTGTTGTCAACAAATTCGCTTTGGGTGTGCTTTTTATGCTTTGGGAGTCTCACAATTGCACTAGACAGTGTCGTCTTTGTACAGCGGCGAGAAAGGAGGCGGTATTTTTGGCATACCGAGTGGCGATACCCCGCCATTGTTTAAGGTGAAGAAATGCGTTCTCAACCAGATGACGCAATTTGTAAAGTTCTTTGTCAAACGGACGCGGCTCTTTACGATTTTTCTTGGGGGAATAACCACTTCCATAGACTTTCGAGAACGTGTATTAAAAACTAGACAAGAAGAGAATCTGACCCTTGCAGAGGTAGCAGAACGCTTTAAGGTGGCGATAGCCAGCGTAGTAAGGTGGGGTAAAGTCTTAGAACCCAAACGGACGCGCAATAAACCCACTAAAATAGACATGGAAGCATTAAAACGTGATGTTGAGCTTCACCCTGATGCGTATCATTACTTACTTAATTCTATTTAATCTTTTTATAGTGCGGATGCTATAGCTTTCCATTTCTATGTTCCTCTCTGTTAGTTAATTTACTCAAATTATACCTTTTATCCCTTCGTGACGACAGCCCTAGAGGAGACTACCAAAGTATTTTTACTTGAAATAATAAATAGTAACTATACCAAAATTATGTGAGATATAAAAACAAATTAAGTTTTAATATCTACCTAGATATTAGGTATAAGATACTGTTTAATTTTATTAAACTTAAACACTTTACCTGACAAAAAGGTCTCAAACATACTAGTGACTTCTTTAAAGCTTGATAGACGATGAAAATTCTTTCTGACCCAATTCTTACCTTGAAGCCAAATATCCTCGACTGGATTTTGCTCTGGGGCATTGGGCGCAAATCTTAATAAACGAACTTTCCATTCTGATTCTGGAAGTCCCCCATTTAATTTCTCTAAATAAGTTCTTAAACCTTCAGAACGATGATAACTTGCACCATCCCAAATAATCACATGACGGGCTTCTTTATATCTGTAAATGAGCCAGTTAATAAAGTCTATCGTATATTTTGTATCAGCTTTCTTTGCCCTATCTAAAATAAATTCTCCCGTATAAATATTCACCGCTCCATACCACGTTTGAGAAGTGCGATAATTACTCATCTTTATTGACGTTCTTTCTCCTTTTTTCGACCAAACATAACCACAAATATCTCCCCACAACTGATGGCTTTCGTCTTGCATCCAGTACATTACCTCTCCACTTTCTATCTGTTCACGCTCCTTATCTATTAAATCCTTAATCTCTTTTTTTTTAGCTTCTACTTTTACCTCATCTTTTGCCGAATTCTCTTTGTGTGTCTTCTTATAACTTAAATTCGCTTCTTCTAATAATTTAGTATAAGAAGTATTTGAAGAATAGAAAACATCATACTCCTCTTTTAAGTATCTCTTTAGTTCCTCTATTGTTATTGTCTTCTTTTCTTGTATCCAATTAATCACATCTTCTCGTTCACGCGGCTTTAAATACCCTGGTGAGCCTTTATACGCTAACTTTAATCCTTCCACCCCTGACGCTAAATAAATGGCTTTCCATTTATCCACAAATTGCACACTGACACAACACGCTAAAGCCGCTTCCGCACGCACAAAACCAAGCAAAGACATTCTTACTGCCATCGCTCGCTTCACTTCTCTCGCCTCACCTGTTGACATTAACTCTTCTAAATCTTCATATCTCTTGTTCATTATTCTCTCCTATTTAAAAAGTATTATTATACGACTCTGAAAAAATTGGTATATTATCATTTGCACTCCTCATTCTATCAAAAACAGGTGACAACACATCATGCTAAAAAAAATGTTTTTTATCAGTAGTTTAGTAGTAAGCAGCCTCATCACTCCCACTTTACAAGCCGACACTGTTGTGGTTTACACTGCCCGCAAGGATCATCTGATCAAGCCCCTCTTTGACGCGTACACAAAAAATACAGGGGTGAACATCCAATTTACCACGGCTCAGGAAGCCGCGTTGCTAGAGCGATTGGTGGCTGAGGGCGAAAATACGCCAGCCGACATGCTGATGACCGTTGATGCCGGTAATTTATGGCAAGCCACTGAACGTGACATTTTACAAGCCATTGATTCTCCTACATTAACTCAAAACATTCCTGCCCATTTACGCGATCCCGATCAGAAATGGTTTGGTTTATCGGTGCGGGCGCGGCCGATTGTGTACAGTACGCAACGGGTTGATCCTAAAGAACTTAGCACTTACGAAGACTTAGGCGATCCCAAATGGAAAAATCGCTTGTGTTTACGCACGTCGAAAAAAGTTTATAACCAGTCATTGACTGCCATGATGATGCAGCGTTTAGGTGCGCAAACCACTGAAAATATTATTAAATCATGGCTAAACAATTTAGCAACAGATGTATTTGCCAGTGATTCGCAACTGATCGAAGCCATCGAAGCCGGACAATGCGATTTGGGAATTGTCAACACGTATTATTTCGGCCGCTTACAAGAAGAAAACCCCAGCATCCCCGTCGCCATCTTCTGGCCAAATCAAGCCGATTCAGCCGGCGGCGTACACATTAATATTTCAGGCGCAGGCATCACCAAGCATGCAAAAAATCCACAAGCCGCGATTAAACTGTTAGAATGGCTGTCTACCCCTGAAGCGCAAGCCATGTTTGCGAGTTTAAACCACGAATATCCCGCCAATCCTGCCGTACCTTCTAGCGAATTAGTGCGTTCTTGGGGCGATTTTAAACCCGATACCACCAATCTGATTGAAGCCGGACGTTTGCAAGTGGAAGCGGTGAAATTAATGGATCGCGCTGGTTATAAATAAGCGTTTTATTCACACTGAATTCAGTGATAGGGGATAACCGTATTTAAGGTTATCCCTTATTTTTTTCTACGGCAAATTAAAGAGGCAATCATGTTACGCATTAAAAACCGTTGGCACAAAAATGCTAAAAATCGCAGCTTACCCGATATTGCACAAACATTAGGTTTTAATTGCTGGCGCATTGCCGCTAACGCCGTAGTAGAATTGGAAAAAGAATTTAAAACAGAAACTTATACTGATCGTTTAAATATCATCGGTGAATATTTGGCTTTTTTATTACAAGCCACCGACCGCTTAACTTATGCACAATTTAGTGAAGAAGAACGACATATTTTTATTTCTGCTTTAGCCAATGATGTCGCCGAACGTTTTGCTGATAATCAACGGGATTTATTGGGAGAAGGGGAACATAAAAAAGCCTTTATTGATCTGTTAAATCAACAGGCTATTGAATATGGTGATATTGAATTTCTTGGACAAGAAGGGGGCTTTGCATTCTGCAATTATTTTGGTCAAAGAATGCAGCGCGCCATGCACGATCAACCTTGGGTGGTTGAATATATGGTGGATATTGCCGCCCCCGAAGCCATTAAACAATTGCGTTTAAATATCAAAGGATTGTTGAGTTTTCAGGCGGATAAAGCCGAAGATGAAGAACGCCAGAAAAACTGAGAATTTTCCCAGTCATTCAATCCACATTCAACCCCTTATCTCATCTTATGTCCACAACACCCGAACACACGCTGTTTTCTTCACTGCAACAACTGGCGTTAGCCGTGATTGACACCGAATTAGCCGCTGTGGCCGCCTTAAAAACGCGCATTGATGCCCATTTTGTCACCGCCTGTCAACGCATGTTAGCCTGCGAAGGGCGAGTGGTCGTATTGGGAATGGGGAAATCCGGACATATTGGTGGTAAAATCGCTGCCACTCTCGCCAGCACCGGCACCCCCGCTTTTTTTGTACATCCCGGTGAAGCCAGTCACGGCGATTTGGGGATGATTACGTCTAAAGATGTGGTGTTGGCCTTGTCTAATTCGGGCGAAACGGAAGAAATTTTAACCATTTTGCCGTTAATTCGTCGTTTACACGTGCCACTGATCGCCATGACCGGCAATCCCCACTCTACTTTAGCCCAACAAGCTGAAGTACATTTGGATGTGAGTGTAGCGCGGGAAGCCTGTCCGTTAGGTTTAGCCCCAACGGCCAGCACCACCACGGCCTTAGTCATGGGCGATGCGTTGGCGATTGCTTTGTTAGAACAGCGAGGCTTTAGTGCCGAAGATTTTGCGCGTTCGCATCCCGGTGGGCGTTTGGGTAAACGTTTATTACTACGAGTACAAGATTTAATGCACCGCGATCCCCATGTCCCCAAAGTCAGCCATCACGTGACCTTAGCCCAAGCATTAACGGAAATGTCAGCCAAAGGTCTGGGTATGACGGCTATTGTTGACGCAGAACAACACGTTTTAGGCGTATTTACTGATGGGGATTTACGACGGGCTTTGGATAAACCGCTGGATATTCATGCGGTGCGCGTGACTGAAGTCATGACCTGTCCTTGTAAAACAATAGCGGCCGATGCGTTAGCCGTGGATGCCCTCAGTGTAATGGAACGCCACAAAATCAATGGATTATTAGTCACTGAACCCAACAACCGACTTATCGGAGCTTTAAATATGCACGATTTACTTCGCGCAGGTGTGGTGTAATATGACAATTCCTGCTGATATTTTACAAAAAGCCGCACAAGTGCGCTTAATGATTTTCGATGTCGATGGCGTGTTGACAGACGGCCGTTTATATCTTGGTGCGCAAGGTGAGGAATATAAAGCCTTTTATGCCCGCGATGGTTTGGGCATGAAACTGTTGCAAGCCTCCGGCGTAGAATTAGCGATTATTACTGGCCGCAGTTCTCCCGTAGTCTTGCATCGCATGGAAAGTTTAGATATTCGCTATGTGTATCAGGGACAATTGCAAAAATTGCCTGCATTATTAGACCTTTGCGCCCAACTGCAACTCAGCCCAACCCAAGTGGCCTATTTGGGAGATGACATTAACGATGTGCCGGTGCTGCGCAAAGTGGGATTACCCTTAGCGGTGGGAGATGCGGCGGCGGCGATTCTGCCTTACGTGGCGTGGCAGGTACAAGCCCACGGCGGCCGTGGTGCCGCCCGCGAAGTCTGCGAGCTAATTATGACGGCACAAGGCACGTTAAACGAGCAATTAGCCCGTTATGATATTCGCTAATGATGCCCATAAAAACGCTTAAACCGCGAGTTATCCTATGAAAAATCGCTTAATCGGCTTGTTATTAGTGATATTAGCGGGGGGAAGCACGTGGTTACTGCGTAGTTTAGATCAAGACAGTCATCGTACACCATCCGTATCGCGTTATGTTGACTACACCTTGCACGATTTTGAAGCCCATCGTCTTGACCACCACGGGCAACCCGCACAATCTCTCAAAGCACAACAATTAATCCATTATAATAGCGGTGAAAGCGAATTGATTGCGCCCCATTTAACAATATATCAAGATCAAACTGCGCAATGGGATGTGCGCTCACAACGCGGCGAAGTCTCAGCAGATGGCAATGAAATTTGGTTATTGGGCGCGGTACATTGGCGTAAATTGCCACGAATGGAAACAGAAATTTTTACCCATGATGTGCGCGTCGATCACGCGCAGCAACTCGCAGAAACCCAAGCCCCCAGTCGCATCATACACCCCAATGGGACAACGGAGAGTATAGGATTGCGTGTTTTTTTCGCAACACAACAAGTTGCATTATTGTCTACCGTGCGAGGCCGCTATGAACGCCCTTAAAAAATTATTTCTCGTGACGATTGTAAGTTATACAATAAATCCTATAGCGGTTTACGCCTTATCGACTGACCGTGATCAACCCATTTTGATCGAAGCGGATCAAGGTCAGATTGACGATGCCCGCGGTATCGCCACTTACGAGGGACGAGTGATTATTACGCAAGGCAGCATTCAAATTAATGCCGATAAAGTCACGCTTAATTACAGCGAAAAACAAGACATTGAAAAAGTCACCGCGATTGGCAAACCCGCACAATTTCGCCAACAGCCTGATAATTCAGAAGAATTTTTACACGCCAATGCCGCACAAATGGAATATTTTGCCGATCAAAATCTGCTAGAATTAACACAAGGAGCTAAAGTGTGGCAAGGTAAAGATGTGGTGACTGGAGAAAAAATCACTTACGATACCCACGGTGGAATTATCCGTGCGTTCAAGGGTGATACGGAAAAAAGTCGCGTCACGGTGACCTTACAACCACGCCGCCAAAAAAATCAGTGATGAACTCACCTTACGTACTCAGGCTAATTTGTGATAAATAAATCTGCTCAATTCAACTTCCATACACAAAAAGAAGGTAAATATACCAAAAAGATATGATTCATAGAATCCTTATTTTGTCAGAATCAGAATTTACAGAATTAAAGAATTTTCAAAATTGACTCTTGCAAGTCGTTTATTTTTAATCGATTTTTAATTCTTTAATTCTGAAAATCCGAAAATTCTGTAAATTCTGATTCTGACAGAAAAATTTTATGAATGACTTAATTTTGGTATAGCATGGATACTCATGATAGCCCCGCACCAACACTAGAAGAGATTTGGCGTTTATTTAAGGAAACCGACCGTCAATTTAAGGAAACTGACCGTCAATTTAAGGAAATTGCACTCCAATTTAAGGAAACTGACCGTCAATTCAAGGAAACCGACCTTCGATTTAAAGAAACTGACCGTCAATTCAAGGAAACCGACCGTCAATTCAAGGAAACCGACCGCCGATTCAAGGAAACCGACCGTCAATTTAAGGAAACCGACCGCCGATTCAGAGAAACTGATAAAAAAATTGGAGAGTTAGGCAATCGCTTGGGTGAGTTTGTAGAAGGTTTTGTCAAACCCTCGGTGACGCGCTTGTTTCAAGAGCGCGGTATTTTGGTACATAAAACTTACAGCGATGTCAGTGCGAGTAATCCAGAATTAGATTTAGCCACACAGATTGATTTGCTGCTTATTAATGGCGACGTTTGTGTTTTGATTGAAGTCAAAAGCAAACTGGATATTGACGATGTCAATGAACATATTGAGCGCATGAATAAATTCAAGCGATTATTTCCTGAATATGCAGATAAAAAAACCTATGGCGCAGTTACAGCAATGGTGATACCAGATGAGGTAGGCAAATATGCGTATAGAAAAGGTTTTTTTGTCATTGCGCAAAAAGGGGAAATGACCGTCATTTTGAATGACAATAAATTTAGACCCGCCACATGGTGATAAAAAAAATAATAAAGTACGTAAGGTAAGTTATGAATGTAAAAACAAGCTCAGGCATGAGCCTACTGACCGCACGACAACTCGCCAAATGTTACCGTTCTCGCCAAGTGGTGCGCGATGTCAGTTTACACGTGCAAAGCGGGGAAATTGTGGGTTTGCTGGGGCCGAATGGCGCCGGAAAAACCACCAGTTTTTACATGATTGTGGGTTTAATTCCCTGTGATGCCGGCCAAGTGCAGTTAGACAATGATGATTTAACCCGCTATCCCATGCACCGTCGAGCGCAATTGGGCGTAGGGTATCTGCCCCAAGAACCCTCCGTTTTTCGTAAATTGAGCGTCGCCGACAACATCATGGCTATCCTACAGCGACAAACCCAACTCAGCCCCCAGCAACGTCAGCAACGCTTGACCGAATTGCTAGAAGAATTGCATATTACTCATCTGCACGATAATCTAGGCATGAGTCTCTCTGGCGGTGAGCGTCGTCGCTTAGAAATTGCGCGGGCATTGGCGGCGCATCCGCGTTTTATGCTGCTTGACGAGCCTTTTGCGGGGGTTGATCCCCTGTCGGTGTTGGATATACAACGGATTATTGCTCAACTGTGTCGTCTTGACATCGGCATTTTAATCACAGACCACAATGTGCGCGAGACGCTACATATTTGTGATCGTGCCTATATCGTCAATGAAGGGACTATCATTGCAGAAGGAACACCCCGTGAAATCTTAGCCAACCAACAAGTGCGCGAAGTCTATTTGGGGCAGGATTTCCGATTATGAGCGGGTAAAAAAAGCGGTGCGAATGATCCATGCCCATTTTACCCATGCACGACACATTAAAGAATTTCGTTTTTACCTCTGAACGCTTATGAAACAAAGTCTGCAACTGCGCTTAGGTCAGCAAATCACCATGACCCCTCAGTTACAACAGGCCATTCGCCTGTTGCAACTCTCAACGTTAGACCTGCAATTAGAAGTGCAACAAGCCTTAGAATCCAACATCATGTTAGAAATCGAAGAACTTGAACAGCAGGATACGGAAGAAGAGGACACGGTCGATTTATCCACATTGTCAGAAGATGACTATCGAGAGCGTGTTTCTGATGAATTGGACGGACAAAGCACAGATACCCCTCTCCCCGACGATCTAAGCCGCCCAGAAATCAGCAACACTGATCGAGACGATCCCTTTAACGAGTACAACGCGGCTGACTCGGCAGAAGTCAATTTTCAAGAAAACGAAACCATCCCCACAGAATTAGCCGTGGACTCACAATGGGAAGATATTTATGAGGGAACATTGGGACAGTACGATTATCCCAGTGGCGATAACAGCGATTTTGCCGACCGCGATCCGTTTAACCAACACACCACCGAAGAAACCCTACAAGAACACTTACTCTGGCAATTACAACTGACTCCATTCAGCGATACTGACCGCACCATCGCCCACATTATCATTGACAGCATTGATGGTGACGGCTATCTACGCACCAGCTTAGAGGACATTGCCGACACCTTGGGCGAGGAAGTTGACCTTAGCGAAATAGAAGCTGTTTTACATCGAATTCAGCATTTCGATCCGATTGGTGTGGCTGCCCGCGATTTGGGCGAATGTCTGGTGTTGCAATTGTCGGCGTTGCCCCCCAGCACCCCCTGGCGCAACGAAGCCTTAACCCTCGCCAAAACCCATTTAGATGTGCTGGCCGCTCGTGACTATGCCCAGTTGACTAAACGCATGAAATTAGGGCGCGAAGAGCTGCGCGAGGTGGTGGAATTGATCCAATCTCTGCGGCCGCGCCCCGGTTCTCACATTGAAGCACATAATGCCACTTACGTCGTGCCAGATGTGTTTGTGCGCAAGGTCAAAGGACAGTGGAAAGTAGAGTTAAATGCCGAAATTGCCCCGCGTTTGCGCGTCAATCAACACTATGCCGATCTCATCTCCCGCGCGAACAAAGAAACCGATGTGGCCAGCTTGAAAAATCATCTGCAAGAAGCCCGTTGGTTTATCAAAAGCCTAAAAAGTCGCCATGAAACGCTGTTGAAAGTGGCGCGTTGCATTGTCAAACGACAAACTGCTTTCTTAGATTATGGTGAAGAAGCCATGAAACCGCTGGTTTTATACGATATTGCCAGCGAACTGGAAATGCACGAATCGACCATTTCTCGTGTCACGACCCAGAAATATATCCATACCCCGCGTGGCATTTTTGAGTTAAAGTACTTCTTTTCTAGCCACGTCAGCACGAATAGCGGCGGAGAATGTTCTTCGACGGCGATTCGTGCCTTGATTAAAAAGCTCATTGCCTCTGAAAGTGCCGCCAAACCATTAAGCGACAGCAAAATTGCGCGGCTGCTGTCAGAAAGAGGGATTAACGTCGCCCGTCGCACCGTCGCCAAATACCGGGAAGCGATGGTCATACCCCCCTCAAATGAACGAAAACGGTTAACCTAATACCGTTCCTCTCCCCAACAACGATAACACTAGGAGCATACCATGCAACTGAATCTCAGTGGACATCACGTCGAAGTGACTCCCGCCTTACGCAGTTACGTCATCAGCAAATTAGAAAAACTGGAGCGTCACTTTGACCATGTCACCAACGTGCATGTGATTCTCAGCATCGAGAAACTCAGACAAAAAGCAGAAGCCACCATTCATGTCAGCGGTGCCAACTTATTCGCCAACGCCGAACATGAAGACATGTACGCCGCCATTGATGCCCTGACGGATAAGTTGGATCGGCAAATCAAAAAGCATAAGGAGAAACTCAAAGATCACCACCAAGCTGATGGCCGGGTTAAAACTCAAATTATTGAATCTTAAAAAATTATTTCTAGTTTCATCGATTCAATAACGCCGGCGAGATGGGGAGTGTGCGGAGTAGACGGACTGACTCCGCCCTCCTTTTTTTGTATGGATTTTTTCGCGTATTAGCTTATCCCATATAGACTTAGATTTATCCCCCATTTATCTTATGCAAATCAAAGACATATTGACTCCAGATCGCATGTTGTGCCACGTGCAGGCCAGCAGTAAAAAGCGCGTTTTTGAGTATTTCAGCAAACTGCTCGCCACCGAAACCTCCAAACTAGGCAATCGAGAAATTCTCAATTCCCTACTGGCACGAGAACGTTTGGGTAGCACTGGGTTAGGACGCGGCGTGGCCATTCCACACGCCAGAGTCAGCCATTGTGATGTGACACTTGCCGCATTTTTGCAGTTGGATCAAGGTATTGATTACGATGCGATTGATCGTCAACCGGTGGATTTACTGTTTGCCTTAGTCGTACCCGAACATTGTACGGATGAACATTTACAAATTCTCGCGCATTTAGCAGAAATGTTCAGTGATGCCACATTCCGCGAACAACTGCGTAATGGACGGGATTGTGGTGAAAAATACAAATTATTTGCCGAATGGCAACCCAGTCAATCCCCCATGACGATACAACATGACGACGAGTAAGCGTTTATGCAACTTATCAGCGTGGTTGAATTATACGAAAGCTGTGCCGACAGCCTAACCCTACATTGGGTGGCCGGCCGGACGGGCAGTAAACGTAATATTTTATTGCGGGTTGATGAAAAACTCGCCCACGTCGGCTATCTCAATCTCATTCACCCCCACCAAATCCAAGTGATCAGCTTATATGAACTGGCTTATTTGGACGCACTCACGCGCCCTGTGTATCAGGAGACGTTAAAACAACTGTTTGAAAATGACAATCTAGCCTCGGTGATTGTGGTGGATAGCCATGCGACAGACGACTTAAAAGAGTATGCAGAAAAATATCAAGTTCCCCTTTTTGTCTCCCAATTACCGGGCGAACACGTTATTAATTATTTACATACCACTTTTGCAGGTCTGTTGGCACAACGCACGACATTACACGGCGTATTTATGGATGTCTTGGGTATGGGCGTGTTGATTATGGGACGCAGCGGCACGGGAAAAAGCGAATTGGCTTTAGAATTGGTCAGTCGCGGCCATCGCTTAATTGCGGATGATGCACCCGAATTCTGCCGCGTCTCGCCCAATGTTATCAATGGCGCGTGTGCGATGGCGGGCATGAATCCCTTTTTAGAAGTGCGCGGCTTGGGGATTCTAAATGTACAGGCTTTGTTCGGTAACAGTTCTATTAAAACAGAAAACCAATTGCGGTTAATCGTGATGTTAGAACAGATGAGCGAAGAGCGGTTAAAATCAATTGACCGCTTACAAGGCGATTACCGTGTGCGGCGTGTTTTGGGCGTAGATATTCCAGAGATCAGTTTACCTGTGGCCGCGGGGCGCAATTTAGCGGTGCTGTTAGAATCCGCTGTGCGCAATCACAGCTTAAAAGAACAAGGCTACAATGCCGCTGACGATTTTTGCGAACGACAACAACAAGCCATGCAAGATAACAGCACCCGCTTTAACACATTCTGACCGATTGACCCGCAACAACACATCATCACCCCCAAAATTCCACCGCCGCAACCGCCGCCGCTCAGGTTTACTCTTTAAACTAACCAAATGATTTTAAAAGATTTTATATGAAGCCATCCATTCGTCAAAAATTAGAAACCCTACATGATCGCATTGAAGAACTCAGTGCGCTATTAGCCGATCCATCGACCATTGCCGATCAAAATAAATTCCGTCAATTCTCGCAAGAATATGCCGAATTAAAACCCATTACGGATTGTTTTAAACGTTATTTAACTGCGCTGACGGATGTGGATTCAGCCACCTCAATGCTGAACGATCCCGAATTGAAAGAAATGGCCATAGAAGAAATTGATCAGGCCAAAGCTCGCGCCGAAGCCCTCACGGAAGAATTGCAATTATTATTATTGCCCAAAGACCCTGATGATCGACGTAATATTTTCTTAGAAGTGCGCGCTGGCACGGGCGGCGACGAAGCGGCTTTATTCGCGGGCGATTTGATGAGAATGTATTGCCGTTATGCCGAACAACAACGCTGGACAACCGAAATTATCAGCGAAAGTGCCGGCGAACACGGCGGCTATAAAGAAGTCATTTTGCGCATTAGCGGCCAAGAAGTTTACTCGCGTTTAAAATTTGAATCCGGCGGCCATCGGGTGCAACGTGTTCCAGAAACCGAAGCACAAGGACGTATTCATACGTCGGCTTGTACCGTGGCCGTGATGCCCGAAGTGGAAGAAATTGACGCAATTGACATCAATCCCAATGACTTAAAAGTCGATACCTATCGCGCATCGGGTGCGGGCGGCCAGCATGTGAATAAGACGGACTCCGCTATTCGTATAACGCATATTCCCTCTGGGATTGTGGTCGAATGTCAAGACGAACGCTCACAACACAAAAATCGCGCCCGCGCCATGTCCCTGTTACAAGCGAGACTACTCGACGGCGAACGCGAAAAACAACGCAGCGAACAAGCCGCTACCCGACGTAGTTTAGTTGGCAGCGGAGATCGCTCAGAACGGATTCGCACTTATAATTATCCCCAAGGCCGCGTGACAGAACATCGCATTAATTTAACTTTGCATAAATTAGATGAAATCATGAACGGTCAATTAGACCAAGTTATTAATCCATTAATTCATGAACATCAAATGGATTTATTAGCCAGTATCAGTGGATTAAATTAAATTTTTCCTTTTTTAAAAATACTGCTTTTTTCTCAACCGTTTTTCTAACCTTATTCCACGAGGACATTATGCACTACCTTGGTGGCTCGGCACTGTCGCAATTTCGCAAAATTAAAAAACTTAAAGACGCGCAATCTATTCTTTCTACTTTACAAGATATTGAAGCCACATTTCTCTATCTGATTCACAGCGAAAATCCGTTGACTTCGGAACAACAAGCCCGTTTACACGCCTTGTTGCCGGAATTATCACTGCGTCCTGTGCGGCTTGAGCAGGGTTTTGTCACATTGCCTCGCGCCGGCACGGTGTCGCCGTGGTCGAGTAAGGCCACTGATATTGTGCAGCAATGTGGTTTATCCGATGTTTTACGGGTCGAACGCGCCATTGTGTGGCAACTCCACGCGCTATCCCCATTATTTCCCGTACAATTACAACAATTAGCCCCGTTATTTTATGATCGCATGACCGAAACGGTCGCGTTTCAATTAGACACATTAAGCGATCTCTTTATTCCCGCAAAAACAGAAACAATAGTGCATATTCCTTTGTTGGAACAAGGAAGACAGGCTTTAGTCGAAGCCAATCAAAAAGAAGGGCTTGCATTATCCGATATTGAAATGGATTATTTATGTGAACAATTCACGCGCCTAAAACGCAATCCTACCGATGTCGAATTAATGATGTTTGCCCAAGCCAATTCTGAGCATTGTCGTCATAAGATTTTTAATGCCGATTGGATTATTGATAACGAAGCCAAGCCGCATCGTTTATTTGACATGATTCGTCATACTCATGCTGTGAATCCCGGCCGGGTTTTATCGGCTTACCATGACAATGCGGCGGTGATGACAGGTTGGCCGACTCAACAATTTTATCCCGACAATAAGCATATTTATCAATGGCATTCGGAAACGCCCGCGATTTTGATGAAAGTGGAAACGCATAATCATCCCACAGCCATTTCTCCTTATCCGGGCGCGGCGACAGGATCGGGCGGAGAAATTCGAGACGAAGGCGCAACCGGCCGCGGTGCCAAACCCAAAGCCGGTTTAACCGGCTATTCTGTTTCTCATTTGCATTTACCCGATTGTCCGCGCCCGTGGGAACAGGAATACGGTAAACCAGAACATGTCGCCTCTGCTTGCCAAATCATGTTGGATGCGCCGATTGGTGCGAGTCGTTTTAATAATGAATTCGGCCGGCCAGCAATTCTCGGTTACTTACGCAGTTTTGAACAAACCATTGACGGACAACGCCGCGGTTATCACAAACCCATTATGATCGCGGGGGGCATTGGTAATATTCGCCCGCAACACGTGGAAAAACAACAAGCCACCGCCGGACAATTATTAATTGTGCTGGGGGGGCCGTCGATGTTAATTGGTTTGGGTGGGGGCGCGGCTTCTTCCGTCGCCGCAGGACAGAGCAGTGAACAATTGGATTTTGCTTCTGTACAACGCGACAATGCCGAAATGCAACGCCGTTGTCAGGAAGTGATCGATGCCTGTTGGCAGTTGGGCGCGAATAATCCCATTGTCACTGTACACGATGTGGGCGCGGGCGGTTTGTCTAACGCGATCCCTGAAATAATTCACGACAGCCATTGTGGGGGAACGTTCGATTTATCCCGCATTCCCACTGCCGATCCCAGTTTGTCGCCTAAAGCCTTGTGGTGCAACGAATCACAAGAACGTTATGTTTTAGTGATTGATCCCAAAAATTTATCGGTTTTTGATCAATTGTGTGAGCGGGAACGTTGTCCGTATTCGGTTGTGGGGACATTGGATAATACACAACATTTGCGTTTACACGACAGCCAAACCGGTCTCACGGCGATTGATTTGCCGTTATCTGTATTATTCGGTCAATTGCCGCGGATGCAACGTCAAGTCTCCAGTCATACAGTGGCGCGTACCGGAATTGATTTGGAACGAATTGATTTACATGAGGCTTTGATGCGGGTGTTAAGACATCCCAGTGTCGGCAGTAAAAGTTTTTTAATCACCATCGGGGATCGCAGTGTCGGCGGTTTGGTGGTGCGCGATCAAATGGTCGGCCCTTGGCAAGTGCCAGTTGCAGATTGTGCGGTGACGGCGATGGGTTTTACAGGAATACACGGTGAGGCGATGTCAATGGGAGAACGCACGCCTTTAGCGGTCTTAAATGCGCCCGCTGCCGGTCGCCTCGCCATCGGAGAAGCCTTGACTAATCTGGCGGCCGCTTGTATTGATGAGTTAAGTGATGTTGTATTATCCGCCAATTGGATGGCCGCTTGTGGTCAGCCCGGTGAAGATGCGGCTTTATACGAAACCGTTAAAGCGGTCGGTTTAGAACTGTGTCCTGCGCTGGGCGTGGCAATTCCAGTGGGGAAGGATTCTTTATCCATGCGCACGGTGTGGACAGATAAAGCTGTAATCTCTCCTGTATCACTTATTGTTTCCGCTTTTGCGCGTGTCAGTGATATGACAAAAAGTCTTACGCCGCAATTGGTCGGTGGGGATACGGTTTTATTATTGGTCGATTTGGGGGCGGGGCGTTGTCGTTTAGGGCTGTCGATTTTGGCACAAGTTTATAATCAAGTCGGCAATGAAGTGCCTGATGTCGATGATCCAGCAGCATTAAAAGCCTTTTTCTTAACCCTACAAGCCTTAAATCGCGCCGGAGATATTTTGGCGTATCATGATCGTTCCGACGGTGGATTGTGGACGACTTTGTGTGAAATGGCTTTTGCCGCGCATGTGGGTTTGGATGTTCAACTCGACGGTTTGGATGCTTTGCCTTTGGCGACGTTGCTCAATGAAGAATTGGGCGCGGTGTTGGAAGTGCGCGAATGTGATGCAGACCGTATTCAGGCACGTTTTGCCGAAGCGGGTTTAGTCTCGCATCGAATTGGCCATGTGAATCAAACGGATACGATTAATTTATATTTTCAAGATACGCTGTTATTCAGCTTGCCACGAGTGAATTTACAACGCGCTTGGAGTGAAACCAGTTATCAATTGCAGCGATTACGCGACAATCCCCAATGCGCCCAAGAAGAATACGACACCATTTTAAATCGAGATGATCCCGGTTTGTCCGTTCAATTGACTTACACATTAACCGATGTCAACAGTAAGCCAGCGAGTGGTTTTCATATCGCTTTGCCGCCGAAAATGGCGATTTTACGTGAACAAGGTGTAAATGGTCATGTCGAAATGGCTGCGGCCTTTACCCAAGCGGGATTTGAATGTGTGGATGTGCATTTGTCAGACATTATTGCCGGGCGAGTCAGTTTAAAATCGTTTCGTGGTTTTGCGGCCTGTGGTGGTTTTTCCTATGGTGATGTGTTGGGCGCGGGCGGCGGTTGGGCGAAATCGATTTTATTGCATACGCGAGCGCGAGAAGAATTTGCGGCATTTTTTCAACGTGCGGATACGTTTGCTTTGGGCGTGTGTAATGGTTGTCAGATGATGGCGCAATTACATGAATTGATACCGGGGGCAGGTGTGTGGCCGCATTTTGTACGTAATCATTCAGAACAATTTGAAGCGCGTTTGGTGATGGTAGAAATTCCTGATTCAGTGTCGGTGTTGTTGCGTAATATGTCTGGTTCACGTTTACCTGTAGTTGTGTCACACGGCGAAGGACGAGCGGCCTTTATGAATGTAGAAGGGGCGCGTCGTTTGTTGGATCAGCGTTTGGTGGCGTTGCGTTACGTGGACAATTTCGGACAAGTCACAGAACAATACCCCTTCAATCCCAACGGTTCTCCTTTCGGAATTACCGGCGTGACTTCGAGCGACGGCCGTTTTACCCTAATGATGCCCCACCCCGAACGCACTTTTTTACAACAACAATTCTCTTGGTTCCCCGACAGTTGGACATTACGTCATAGCCCATGGTTGGAATTGTTCCGTAATGCGTATCGGTTTGCGCGGGGGGAGTGAGGGGTTTGGGGAGAGAGGCGTGGGGGAGCGTCTCTGTTATCTATTCAATCAGAATTTACTAAGCGTCCCCAAAAAACAAATAAACTTGAAAATGTACTCAACACAATTTACTATTGACAGCGCGTATTTTATCTCCCAGAATCGTTGATGGATATTAAACTTGTGGTGCGCTTTAGATAACTATATGTTTTACATAAATGTCCTTACATAAGGAAAAATTAATCTATCACACCACAAATCTATTGAACAGCTAGACTAAAATTCAAAATCGGTGTAGTAGCATGTCTATACAACAAGGTATAAACCAACACAACGAAAACAAGCACGATAGCCAAGCCAAAAACTGGTTTCAGAAACTTGTACAAGAACAGCAATACATAGGCGAGCTTTATTCCATAAACTATGAGACCGCACGAGTTATCATTCATGACTACCAAAAAAATAAAGTCGGTGGTGTTCCAAGTCTTAGTTTTTTGATAGCAACAAGGGTAAATCCTTACATTGATGAAAACGTTGACTTTCAGCGTGAGGATACTTCTGTTATTTTGTTGCGAGTCATGGATGCCGCCCAACTTCCACAAGAAAAGGAAAATGAAAGAATTAGAACGGAAGTAGCTCAAAGAGTCAGCGGAGAGTCTGATAAACACTGGGATACAGATGGCGTGATGGATGCAAAAACTCGAAACTTATTAAGTTTCGCAGCCGTTGAATGCCGAATTATCGGGACTTTTTATTTGGATTTGCAACATCAAGATCAAACTGATAGCGATTTGATATTGAGATTTGGCTGTGACATTTCAAACTATTACCCAAACAAAGGTTTGAAAGTCTATAAACCCAATGCGAAAGCACTAGAGACTATTGTAAATTACACGGATTTTTCTAATCAAAGTGATTTGCGGAGCAAGGCAAGAGTGCAGTTAGGAAATGTACGTTATGCCTCTACTAATCGTAGATTTCAACAAATTGATAATGTAAAAGTAAGCATTTATCCCTCTGATTTACTTTCCCAAAAATCGGCTGTTTTTGGTATGACCAGAACGGGTAAATCCAATACGACAAAAATTATTGCCAAATCAATTTATGAACTTCGTTATCCACAAAATGGAGAAGACAGCCCTTTAAAAATAGGGCAAATTATCTTTGATCCTAATGGTGAATATGCCAACGAAAATGCACAAGATACAGACGGAAAAGGTAATGTAAACGCCTTGAAAAATGTCTATCAAGTTCGTAAAGGAGTCGAGAAAAAAGACGAAGTCGTTACTTATGGCATTACCGCGCATCCAAACGACCCTGATAGAAAATTGATGTTGTTGAATTTTTATTTAGAGGATAACCTACAAATAGGGAAAGAGATTATCAACTCCCTTTTTTCAGAGGACAACACAAACTACATTAAGAATTTTTTACAAGTGAGTTTTGAAAAACCTGATGCTAATGACAGGAGTGCTTTAACCCGGTACAACCGTAGAGTTGTGGCTTATCGTGCTGTTTTGAATAGAGCTGGTTTTCAAGCACCCACCAACATAAGTCCTTACATAAAAGGACTTTTTAACAAGGAATTGATAGGGGCTTTGCGAGATTCACAAAGCGACAACGCAGCCGATTATCAATCAGCAGCACAAATTTTGGAAAACCAAAATCCTAATTGGTCGCAAGTGGCTAATGCTTTTGAAATTCTCGACAAATTTATACGAGACGGTAAAAGTGGTTATCAACAATTTGAAAGCAATTACGTCAATCGTAAAGATGGTTCAGGAGAAAGATGGGCTGATGAGGATTTTAAGAAAATCATAGGGATTTTTCAGTACGCAAATGGTGTGCGCAAAATAGGCAAAGCCATTCCACAACACACACATACAACAAGTTCCGACTATGCCGAAGATATTTACAAAGATTTAGTAAGTGGAAAGTTGGTGATTATTGACCAATCAAGTGGCGAGCCTGAAATTAACAAGTCCTCTGCCGAGCGGATAATGTGGGTAATTTTCAGAAAAAACCAAGCCCTTTTCCGAGAAGGAAAAACTGATATACCCGACATCATGGTTTATATTGAGGAAGCACATAATCTTTTGCCTAGTGGGAGTGATTTGGATACCTCTAATGTTTGGGTACGGACTGCCAAAGAAGGGGCAAAATACTGTATTGGCATGGCCTACTCTACTCAAGAAGTGAGTAGTATTCAGAAAAACATTTTAAAAAATACAGCAAACTGGTTCATTGGACACTTGAATAATACAGATGAAACCAAAGAGCTTTGCAAGTATTATGATTTTGCCGACTTTGAGCAATCTATTTGTCGAACGCAAGATAAGGGTTTTTTGCGTGTTAAAACATTGAGTAATTATTTTGTTATCCCCGTTCAAGTGAAAAAATTTGACGTTACGGACAAAGGATAAAATATGCCATATCAGGATAATAATGGTTTTGAGTTAGCAAGTTACAAACCTCTACAACGTATTTTAGACAGCGAAAAAGTCAAAAACCTTGAAAGCCGTTTGAAAGTACGCAAACCAAGCGAAGATGAGGAGCAGGAAAAACTTGAACCTACTGACAAAGATAGTTTGGAACCAAGTGCGTGGCAACCCATAGCGGCAATTGCTATTGACGGAAGTTATCAGTCCGTGCCTGTAAAAAATGGTTTTCCGAGTGCCGAATATGGTTATGTTACGGTAGCGGCTGTTTGGATTTGGCTCTCTGAAATCCGAAAACTAGCCAAACAAGAATTTATAGACCCTGTTAAGTTTCGCCAAACGGAAGACGCTGCTGCTACTCAAAGTGTTTATGCAGGGGCAAATATCCTAATTGATGAAGAAGAAAGTGTCAAATCATCAATGCGTAAAATGCTATTTGAGGAATTTTTGAACGAAGCCCCTTTTTATAATAAAGACGAGCCTAACAAAGAAACTTTACTTTACCAAAATTATGTGAGATATAAAAACAAATTAAGTTTTAATATCTACCTAGATATTAGGTATAAGATACTGTTTAATTTTATTAAACTTAAACACTTTACCTGACAAAAAGGTCTCAAACATACTAGTGACTTCTTTAAAGCTTGATAGACGGTGAAAATTCTTTCTGACCCAATTCTTACCTTGAAGCCAAATATCCTCGACTGGATTTTGCTCTGGGGCATTGGGCGCAAATCTTAATAAACGAACTTTCCATTCTGATTCTGGAAGTCCCCCATTTAATTTCTCTAAATAAGTTCTTAAACCTTCAGAACGATGATAACTTGCACCATCCCAAATAATCACATGACGGGCTTCTTTATATCTGTAAATGAGCCAGTTAATAAAGTCTATCGTATATTTTGTATCAGCTTTCTTTGCCCTATCTAAAATAAATTCTCCCGTATAAATATTCACCGCTCCATACCACGTTTGAGAAGTGCGATAATTACTCATCTTTATTGACGTTCTTTCTCCTTTTTTCGACCAAACATAACCACAAATATCTCCCCACAACTGATGGCTTTCGTCTTGCATCCAGTACATTACCTCTCCACTTTCTATCTGTTCACGCTCCTTATCTATTAAATCCTTAATCTCTTTTTTTTTAGCTTCTACTTTTACCTCATCTTTTGCCGAATTCTCTTTGTGTGTCTTCTTATAACTTAAATTCGCTTCTTCTAATAATTTAGTATAAGAAGTATTTGAAGAATAGAAAACATCATACTCCTCTTTTAAGTATCTCTTTAGTTCCTCTATTGTTATTGTCTTCTTTTCTTGTATCCAATTAATCACATCTTCTCGTTCACGCGGCTTTAAATACCCTGGTGAGCCTTTATACGCTAACTTTAATCCTTCAACCCCTGACGCTAAATAAATGGCTTTCCATTTATCCACAAATTGCACACTGACACAACACGCTAAAGCCGCTTCCGCACGCACAAAACCAAGCAAAGACATTCTTACTGCCATCGCTCGCTTCACTTCTCTCGCCTCACCTGTTGACATTAACTCTTCTAAATCTTCATATCTTTTGTTCATTATTCTCTCCTATTTGAAAAGTATTATTATACGACTCTGAAAAAATTGGTATTGAAACCTACGAATATTTGCTAAAACTTAAAATTACCAAAAGTGGTGAAAGCAAAGCCCCCGAATGCCCTTATGATAACTGTGGTCTTAATGAACCTAATAACAAACTAAGTTATGGTTTTGGCAAATATGAATGTAAGTGCCAATTAAAAAAAGTGCTTTATTCTACTGATGCCTTGCGTTTGCACGAATTACATAACCCTTCGGGAAGTTGTGGCGAAATGTATGGACAAATTATGTTCACTTTGGAAAGATTATTTTTAATCAATATTCTTCGTGGGTTTGAGAAAATAAATTCCTTACAAGATATAGCCAAAATAGCCTTCATTTTAGACGGTTCGTTGGCTGTTTATAGTACTTCATCTTGGCTTACTAAATCCATACAAGACGAATTGTATAGACTAAACGAAGTTCAAAAGAAAATCACAGGACAAGACTTGATTATTATAGGCATTGAAAAATCAGGTACTTTTGTCAATCATTTTGAAATGTTAGATACAGACCAAGAAGGCATTAGCGGAAAATTCCCCAAACAAAATGCCTTACTTTTAACAGACGAATACATCAAGAAAAATATCATTTTGTCCGAAAGCCCTAAACCTTACGGACAAGATACCTATTTTGGTAGAAAATTTTTCTACAAAACAAGCAACGGTTACAGAGTTGTTTGTAATTTGGCAACTTTTAACAATTACCAAAGAAAAACAGAAACAGCTTACCCCAATCAATTTCCACGTTTAGCAGATGTGATGAGTTTATTAGACCAAATTGTTTCTAGCCGTTTTCAAAATTCAGTTTCTCCTTTGATTTCTGCCCACGCAGAAGCAGCAATACCTTTGAATTTAGGAAAACGTATATTTCAGGACATTGCAAGAGAAATTAGAAATCGCACCTAACAACATGAAAACATTAGAAGACATAGGAAATATTAATGGAAATAGTACAGCCGAAACCCGTTGGGCAAAATTCGGTCCCTACTATGCTATGTTTCCTATTGATTTTGCTTTCAAAGTTATCAATGAATATTCAAAAATAGACGATTATATTCTTGATCCATTTGCTGGCCGTTTTTCAAGTGTGTATGCGGGTGGCGTATTAGGCAGAAACAGCGTAGGGATAGAAATAAGCCCCATTGGTTGGCTTTATGGCAATACAAAATTAAATCCTGCGCCAAAAGAGAATGTAAAAAATAGGTTATTAGATATTTACAATCAAAGAAATGAATTTGCAGAACAAGCAGAACAAATGAATGAATTTTTTCAGTTGTGCTATTGCAATGAAGTTTTAAGATTTTTACTTTCAGCAAGAGAAAATCTAAATTGGCGAAATGACCAAACAGATGCAACCTTAATGGCTATTATTTTGGTGCATCTGCACGGAAAGATAGGCGAAGGTCTATCTAATCAAATGCGACAAACCAAAGCAATGGGTTATGGATATTCTATAAATTGGTGGAAAAATAATGGCTTTACCACACCACCGCAATACAACCCATTAGAATTTCTTATAAAAAAAATTGAGTGGCGTTATGCAAAAAACATCCCAAAGATAGAAACTGATTGCCAAGCTATTCTTGGGGATAGTACGCTTGAATTGCAAAAAATTGGGAAAACATCAAAAGAAAACAACGCCAAATACTCTTTGCTATTTACTTCCCCACCTTATTGTTCAGTTGTCGATTATCACGTTGACCAATGGTTGAGACTTTGGTTGCTCAAGGAGGGAATGGATAAACCACAAACCAGTCAAGAGAAATATAAAGGTCGTTTTACTTCAAAAAACGAATACAGAGAATTATTGGATAAAGTTTTTGGTGCTTGCGCCAAAATCATGCACGAAAAAAGCACGATATATGTTAGAACGGACATAAGGGAGTTTACTCAAAACTTGACAATTGAGATTTTAAAGAGCCATTTTTCTAATCACAAAATGAAAATAATAGAAAGTGAAGTTCTAACACGCAACCAAACCGAAATTTTCGGTAACAAATCCAGAAAAAAGGAAATTGATTTGTTATTGACAAACTAATTCGCAGGTTCTTTGGAAAATAGGTTTACTTCTGAATTTCCCCTCAATTCCCCGCCCTACATTGTATAATGTGGGGCTTTTGGTTTGTGCTATAACCTCTCTTCTGAGTCAAACAAAAATTTATTAGCAAATTCATAAAGAAGAAAATATGGTCAATTGGTCAATTTCGGATAACTTAGATGAAACAGTGCGTGATTACCTCAGCCAAATTGGGCAAGAAAATAATATTTCTACCTTTATTGAGAAAATTGTGCGAGAAAAATTGTTTGAATTGCAAATTGAACAAATTAAGCAACGTAATCAACTCGTTGAGCCAACAGAAATTTTAACGGCTATTGATGCTGCTCTCGCGCATGAAAATCGTACTTGACACAGGTATAGCACCCGCACCACAAAAGGAGTATAAAAAATGACCTATTCAAGAGACTTTCGAGAACATGTATTAAAAACTAGGCAAGAAGAGAATCTGACCCTTCTCTCATTCCTACATGCCATGTAGAAATGCAGTCCAGACGCGCCGCGTCACGAATCAGCCCCCTAATTTTTGATATACTCGACGTGGCACGTCGTGACTGCATTCCCACAAGCTTGTGGGAACGAGATAAAAAACCGATTCTTTCTTAAAAAGGAACATTTTCAACCATGCCAAATAAACCTAAAGTAATTTTGCAATTAGAGAAGGATTTGGGGTTTGAGCTTGAGCAGGTGGAGCTGGGGGAGATTTGGAAATATGACATTGAGGAACGAACTAACTTTGCCTTGAATGAGCAAGGGGAAGTGGTGGGTTTGCGCCTGAGTAAGTGCGAAATAGAAGACCTAAGCCCGTTACAGGGCTTGACCGCTTTGACTGGGTTGAGTTTAGAAAATAATCAAATCAACGACCTAAGCCCGTTACAAGGCTTGACCGCTTTGACTTGGTTGGGTTTATATGAGAATCAAATCAGCGACCTAAGCCCGTTACAAGGCTTGACCGCTTTGACTGGGTTGGATTTATGGGATAATCAAATCAGTGACCTAAGCCCGTTACAAGGCTTGACCGCTTTGACTGGGTTGTATTTAAATGGTAATCAAATCAACGACCTAAGCCCGTTACAAGGCTTGACCGCTTTGACTGGGTTGCGTTTAGGTGGGAATCAAATCAGAGACCTAAGTCCGTTACAAGGCTTGACCGCTTTGACTCGGTTGGATTTAGGAAGTAATCAAATCAGTGACCTAAGCCCGTTACAAGGCTTGACCGCTTTGACTGGGTTGGATTTAGAACACAATCAAATCAGTGACCTAAGCCCGTTACAAGGCTTGACCGCTTTGACTGGGTTGGATTTAGAACACAATCAAATCAGTGACCTAAGCCCGTTACAAGGCTTGACCGCTTTGACTGGGTTGTATTTATGGAATAATCAAATTCAAGAAATCACTTTAGATTTTCTAAATCACTTTCCTCAATTAGAAACACTTTTTCTTTCTGAAAATCCCATTAAAAATATACCAGAAGAAATTTTTACATTTGGTAATGTTTCGGCAATGCGCCACTATCTCGAAGACCTCGAAAAACAACAAATCCAAACTTATCAAGCCAAAGTGATTTTAATTGGCAATGGGCGTGTGGGTAAAACCTGTTTGCTCAAGCGGTGGCTGGATAAGACTTTTGACGAAAAAGAACCTTCTACCCATGCGATTCAATTGCGGCATTATCCCTTAAAAAAACTCGCTAAAGAAAAGCAATTTAAAACAATTCAACTGCATATTTGGGATTTTGGTGGACAAGACATTTATCACGCCACCCATCGCTTATTTATGCAAACCAAAGCGATTTTTGTTTTAGTATGGGATGCTCAAACAGAAAAAGAACCTGAGCAAAGAGAGGGTGATCATCCTTATCGTAATTATCCCTTAAATTATTGGTTGGATTATGCGAAAAATTTAGGCAAAAATAGCCCTATTTTAATCGTGCAAACTAAAAAACAGCGCGATGGGGAGCAAATCCCCAAAGATTTAGCAGAATTACATAAAAACTACAATATTATTGCGGCTATTGCTGTGGAATCTTCGCAAGATAAACACAATGGCTTTACTTTTTTTGAACAGCATTTAATGGAACAAGTTGAAAAATTACTTGAAACAACCTGCATCGATTTGCCTGAATCATGGTGGCAAGTGCAAACTCAAGTACAAAAGTGGCAAACTTCTAAAAAAACCCTTTCTTTAACTGAATTTAATAAACTGTGTCAAAAATTTGGATTGGATAATGAACATGCGTCAAGTGTACTGCTTTATTTGCACAATTCAGGTACGGTATTTTATCAAGAAAATCTATTTCAAAACCAAATCATTTTAGACCAAAAATGGGCGATTGATGCGGTTTATACTTTATTTGATCGTAAAAGTAAGTTTTATCGCTCTAAAAAAGAAAATGGGAACTTTAGCGGAGAAGACTTACAGGATATTTGGCAACACTTTAATGAAGCGGAGCAAAAACTGTTTTTAAATTTCATGAAATCTTGTGAGATTTGTTTTGAACTAGATTATGATGATGAAAAACCTTTTTCCGAACGTTGTTTTATTGCGCCTGCTTTATTGCCAGAGAAAAAACCAAAGCCATCAAATTTGTGGTTAAATGCTCAAAAATGGTTTGTGCGTTATCAATATCGGTTTTTACATTACGGCAATTTGCAAAGTTTTATCGTGCGCACGCATCAATGGGCAGAGCGAGCCAGTTTGTGGAAAAATGGTTGTGAATTAGATGATGATCAGGGAAATTCAACCCTCATCGAAGGTTTTTTTAACGCAGAAAAACCTTATTTACAAATCATGGTGGCAGGTAATAATCCACAAAATCTATTGGATAAAGTGCGGAATGAATTTGACGAGATTCAACAAGATGATCAAGTAGAGGAATTGTGGTCATTAGATGGGGTGGAATTTGTGCGTAAAGCGGATATTGAGAAAATATCTACAAATAACCCGCAATTTAATCCTTTTATTCGCAGAAATGAAAACACCGTTTTTGTTATCTGGGAATCTGAGTTAATTGCATTAAAATCGCATTATCAAAAAATAGTCGAAAAAGATGAATGTAGAGAATTAAGCCTAGAATTAGAAAATATTTTTGCTTCCGATATTCCCAAAGGCATTCTTAATTATGCCAGAAATGTATTAGAAGTCATTGTTACAAAAATATGTAAGGACAAATTAAAGCGAGAACGCGGCACTGAACCGTTAAAAGGAATTCTGGATAAATTTAAAAAAGAAGAAACCATTCCAGAAAATATTGTTTCTGCTATGTTTAACGTGAATGAATTAGGAACTTATGGCACTCATCCCAAATCATTTGATAAAAAACAAGTGCGCAGTTGTTTATTTGATTTAGAAATTGTTTTAGATTGGTTTTTGCAACAAAAATAATAACCCCATTGAAATTACAACCGTTGGTTTTTGAATTGGTTTTTTTGCGGGAGTGAGGTTTTAATGAACGACACATTTTGTATTTTTCTCATGGGGCCTACCGCAGCAGGTAAAACAGATTTAGCGATTGCTTTAACGGAATATTTACCGTGTCGTATTATTAGTGTTGACTCGGCAATGGTGTATCGCGGGCTGGATATTGGCACGGCCAAACCCAGCGCGGAATTATTGGCACAAGTTCCCCATGCGTTGATTGATATTTGTGATCCGAGTGAGGCTTATTCTGCGGCACGATTTCGACATGATGCCTTACAAATTATTGAAGAATGTCATCAACAAGAACGTATTCCCTTACTGGTCGGTGGCACAGGTTTATACTTTCGTGCCTTGCAACAAGGTTTGTCTGAACTACCCTCAGCTAATCCTGAATTACGTAATCAGTTACACCAGCAATTACAAAATCAAGGCAGTTTAGTCTTACATCAAAAATTGGCTGAAATTGACCCCGAAGCCGCACAACGGATTCATCCGCACGACCCTCAACGGATTCAACGGGCATTAGAGGTTTATTATTTGACGGGACAACCCATTTCAGACTGGTATCGACAACAAACCCAATCTTCTCCTCTTAAATCAGTGAAAAAACTGGTGATTGCACCTCAACAACGGACTTTATTACATGATAAAATAGCCGTCCGTTTTCGACAGATGTTACAAAATGGATTAATTGACGAGGTGCAAGGTTTGTATCAACGCGGCGACTTACATGCGGGATTACCTGCCTTGCGGGCGGTGGGTTATCGACAAGTGTGGCAGTATTTGGCGGGAGAATTGTCTTATGCCGAATTACCCGAAAAGGCAATTGTGGCAACGCGCCAATTGGCTAAACGACAATTAACTTGGCTGCGCTCTGAAACAGACAGTGATTGGTTAGACAGCACGTTACCGTTTACTGTTTTATTAGAAAACACATTGAAATTTGTCGAAACACGCCCAAACACCTGTTAGACTGCTGATTGCTTTAAATTAAATTCGCGCTGCTCTGGCTGTTCTCAATCTAAAGACAATGCGCGCACAATAACGAACAGAATAAGTACAGTTTTAGGAGAATAATATAATGAGTAAAGGGCAGTCGTTGCAAGACCCATTTTTAAATATCTTGCGTAAAGATCGTGTCCCTGTTTCGATTTATTTGGTCAATGGAATAAAATTACAGGGACAAGTCGAATCCTTTGACCAGTTCGTGGTTTTACTAAAAAATGTGACCACCAGTCAATTGGTTTATAAGCATGCCATTTCAACCATCGTTCCCAGTAAATCTATCAAATTACCACAAGATGATAGTTTACCAGAATAAGATTTGATTGGCTTTTTTTACCTCAAAATATAACGGCGATTTTTTTCAAATTTTATTTTATAAATTTGGGAAAGAATCGCCGTTATTTTTATCTGAATGAGAATATTTAGATTGCTTTTTTAAGCACTTCTCTCTGACCGCCCGCCACTTTAGCCGTTCTAAACTCAAGTGTAGATAAGCATAAGGATGTTTACGATAACTGCGGTTTGCCCCCTTTAAATAATACGAAAATCACCTGCAAAAACCAAGCGTGAAGTGTTAGACTGTGCATTTTTTTAATGCACAACCATTTATTAAGATTTATGAAAACAATAAGACTTGCATAATCTTCACAAAATGGTTATTTTATTGCGTTGCACCATTGCACTCTTTCAACAATATCAAAATCAAATCATCTTGTGAGGTGAAACTATGGCAGTACGCAAGCGACCGTTATCGCCCCATCTGCAAATCTATAAGATGCCTCTCACCGCAGGTCTTATGTCGATCACCCATCGTATCACTGGTGTTGCGCTTGCAGCAGGAACACTGGTGTTGACCTATTGGCTGTTGTCCATCGGCTTGGGCGAAGAAACCTACCAAGAAGCACAAGCGGCTTTAGGGTCAATTTTCGGCTTAATCGTGCTGTTTGGTTGGACATTGGCTCTGTTTTACCATTTATTCAATGGCATTCGCCACTTATTTTGGGATGCGGCGAAGGGCATTGACCTGAAATCAGCCCATTTATCTGGATTACTGGTATTAGCCAGTGCCAGTATTGTCAGCGTATTGGTTTGGATAGCGGCTTGGGTCGCCAGAGGAGGTGCTTAATGCAACCCAATGATTTACGTGCGCCTTTGGCGCGAGTTCGTGGTCTGGGTTCAGCGCGAGAAGGCACTGAACACTATATTGCTCAACGTTTTACTGCGGTGGCTTTAGTGCCATTGGCGGTGTGGTTTGTGTTCTCTTTGGTGACGATTGCGGGCGCAGATTATAATACGGTAGTCGCTTGGGTCAAAACGCCCATCAATGCGATTTTATTGATCGCTTTGCTCATGGCCATGTTTCACCACGCCCAATTGGGAATGCGTGTGGTCATTGAAGATTATGTCAGTAATGAGTTTTACAAGGTGGTCTTGGTGACATTAGCCAAATCATTATCGTATATTTTTGGCATTGCCACCGTGTTGGCGGTTGTTCGTGTTTTCGTGTTGGGAGGTTAAAAAGTGTCATCAAGCTATCCAATTATTGACCATACCTATGATGTTGTGGTTGTCGGTGCGGGTGGTGCGGGGTTACGCGCCACATTCGGTATGGCCGAGAAAAAATTAAAAACGGCCTGTTTAACCAAAGTTTTCCCCACACGCAGTCATACCGTAGCCGCACAAGGCGGAATGAGTGCTTCACTGGCTAACATGGGACCCGATAACTGGCGTTGGCACATGTATGATACGGTGAAAGGATCGGACTGGTTAGGCGATCAAGATGCGATTGAATACATGTGTCGGGAAGCCGTACCGGCGGTGATCGAATTAGAACATTATGGCGTTCCCTTTTCGCGTACCGAAGAAGGCAAAATTTATCAACGCCCTTTCGGTGGGATGACAACAAATTATGGTGAAGGCACCGCACAACGCACTTGTGCCGCCGCCGACCGCACCGGTCATGCCATTTTACATACTTTGTATCAGCAATCTTTAAAGCATCAAGCTGAATTTTTTATCGAATATTTTGCCTTAGATTTAATCATGGAAAACGGCGCGTGCCGCGGAGTCATGGCTTTAAACATGGCAGAGGGAACAATTCACCGTTTCCGTGCCAAAATGGTCGTACTGGCAACAGGCGGTTATGGCCGGGCTTATTTCTCTGCCACCTCCGCGCATACTTGTACCGGCGATGGCAACGCGATGGTATTGCGTGCGGGCTTACCTTTGCAGGATATGGAATTTGTGCAATTCCACCCGACAGGCATTTACGGTTCAGGCTGTTTGATTACCGAAGGCGTGCGCGGCGAAGGTGGATTTTTAACCAATGCCAAAGGCGAACGTTTTATGGAGCGTTACGCGCCCAATGCGAAAGATTTAGCTTCGCGTGACGTGGTCAGTCGTGCGATGACGATGGAAATTCGTGAAGGTCGTGGCGTGGGCAAACAAGCCGATCACATTCATCTGCATTTAGAACACTTGGGATCAGAAGTGATTCATGAGCGTTTGCCGGGTATTGCTGAAACGGCGCGTATTTTCGCAGGCGTTGATGTGACCAAAGAGCCTATTCCAGTGTTGCCTACCGTGCATTACAATATGGGAGGTATTCCAACCAATTATCACGGTGAAGTGGTGACATTGAAAGACGGTAATCCAGACAGCGTGGTGCCGGGATTAATGGCCATTGGCGAAGCGGCGTGTGTTTCAGTACACGGTGCAAATCGTTTGGGATCGAATTCTTTACTCGACATCGTGGTGTTTGGACGTGCGGCCGCGTTGCGTTGTGCGGAGTTGATTTCCTCAGGAGAACGCCACAAACCGTTGCCTGCCAATGCCGGTGATGAAGCTTTAGCCCGTTTGGATCGCTTACGTCATGCCAAAGGCAGCCGTCGCACCGCAGACATTCGTTTAGACATGCAACGCACCATGCAGAATGATGCTGCCGTATTCCGTACTGAAAGCAGTATGCAGCATGGCGTGGATGAAATGGCGAAAATTTATGATTCATTTGCCGATGTTCAAGTGTCGGATCGGTCATTGATTTGGAATTCAGATTTAATCGAAACCTTAGAATTAGACAATTTACGCGGACAAGCGGTGGTCACGATTAATTCGGCTTTAAATCGGAAAGAAAGCCGTGGCGGTCATGCCCGTGAAGATTACCCGGATCGAGACGATGATAATTGGATGAAGCACACTTTGGCGTGGATGGATGACAAGGGGCAAATCACCATTGACTACCGTCCCGTTCACATGAACACCTTAACGGACGAAGTAGAGCCATTCCCACCGAAAAAACGGGTTTACTAAGTCGATTCTGAATTGATGCTGAGGTTAAGAGATTATGGCTGATTTCAAATTACCCGCGAATTCTGTGGTTCGCGGAGGCAAAGTGTTCAAAAGTGACAGCGGCGCGAAAAACATCAAACAATTTAAGATTTACCGCTGGGACCCCGATACAGGAGAAAATCCACGACTCGACACCTACGAAGTCGATATGGATACGTGTGGGCCGATGGTGTTAGACGCGCTGATTAAGATTAAAAACGAAATCGATCCGACGTTGACCTTTAGACGCTCTTGTCGGGAAGGGATTTGTGGATCGTGTGCGATGAACATTGACGGTACAAATACGTTGGCGTGTACCAAAGCGATTGACACGGTCAAAGGCGATGTCGCGGTTTATCCGTTGCCGCACATGCACGTGGTAAAGGACTTAGTACCTGATTTAACGCACTTTTATGCCCAATATGCGTCGATCAAACCCTGGATGCAAACCCAAACCACGCCCCCACCTGATCGGGAAATGTTGCAATCTAAAGCGGATCGCAGTGAGTTAGATGGTTTGTACGAATGTATTTTGTGTGCGTGCTGTTCAACCAGTTGTCCGAGTTACTGGTGGAATGGGGATCGTTACTTAGGCCCTGCGATTTTATTGCAGGCTTACCGCTGGATTGCCGACAGTCGAGATGAGGCGACGGGTGAGCGTTTAGACGATTTAGAAGACCCATTTCGTCTTTACCGCTGCCATACCATTATGAATTGTACCAATACTTGCCCCAAAGGATTAAATCCTGCGGAAGCCATTGCGAAGATTAAAAAGTTAATGGTTGAGCGGCGTTAAGTTGTCGCGGTAATTGCGTTAATTGTCCCTCGTCTTTTTTGGAATAAAAGGAAGGCGGGGGATTTTTATTCATACTCCAAGATGAATAAATTTTTTTCACGCCAATTTGGCATTAGAAAAAAAACCCCTGCTCTATTTTCTAGCAGGGGTTTTGCTTATCCGAATCAAACAGTAATCTGTTGCGTTTTGCGTTTCATATTCAGATTCGCTCGTCTACTTGGATTCATACTTACCCATGGTTATCAGGTGGCGATTTCTATTTAGCCATGATTCAGAGATTCCCGGAACTCGGTATAGATCACCAACTGATTTAAAGAAACCATCACGCATGCGAGATCGCACAATTCTACCCGCTTTTTCGTTGTCGGTATCGTTCAATCTTGCGTCCAACGTTTCCGCATCAGCAGTATTAATGTTTACTAATTCAATTGTAGGTGTAGGCACAGATGTAGGTTTCACAGGTTTAAACTTTCTCGGATAATCGCGTACATACTCACCCACGGTGATCAGATGACGATTTCTGTTTAGCCATGATTTATGAATTCCCAAAACTTGGTATAGATCATCAACTGATTCAAAACGTCCATTCTTCATGCGATATCGCACAATCTCATCAGCTTGTTTGTTGGCGATAGCCAATTTTCTGACCAACGTTGGCACATCAGCAGTATTAATATTGACTAATCCATGTGTAGGCATTACACCCACATCTACGAACCCCACGGTGATCAGGTGACGATTTCTGTTTAGCCATGATTTATGAATTCCCAAAACTTGGTATAGATCATCAACTGATTCAAAACGTCCATTCTCCATGCGATATTGCACAATTCTATCAGCTTGTCTATCGTCGATAGCCAATCCTCTGACCAACGTTTCTGCATC
Source organism: Thioflexithrix psekupsensis (assembly GCF_002149925.1). Lineage (NCBI taxonomy): Bacteria > Pseudomonadati > Pseudomonadota > Gammaproteobacteria > Thiotrichales > Thioflexithrix > Thioflexithrix psekupsensis. The sequence continues at coordinate 583,016 of NZ_MSLT01000023.1, forward strand.
AGCAGTATTAATATTTACTAATCCAGGTTCACTCACATATTCAGGCTCATCCACATATTCAGGTTCACTCACGTATTCTGTCTCACCCACAGTCATCAGATGGCGATTTTCATCTATCCACGTTTGACAAATGCCGAAAAGACGCAGATCATCAACTGATCTAAAAGGACGAGATCGCACAATTCTGTCAGCTTGTCTCTTGTCGATACCAGCCAATCTTTCGACCAACGTTTCCGCATCAGCGGTATTAATATTTACTGTCTCATCAGCAAATACATTCCACTGAATTCCCCAAAGTCCCAATACCAAAAATAATATCAACTCGCGTTTCAACATCATCATTATCCTTAGCAATAAAATAGGTATACGTTACTATACGCCACAAATACTTGATCATCGTTTAGACCTTTTTCCTATTTTAAGTCCTCTACGTGTGATCTACTTTATTGCTACAACTGTAGAAAAACGAATGGGCTTATGCAAGTTAATTTAGTTAATAGTCTGGAAAAATCCATCAAATTGCCTTATTCGCAACAGACAAAAGCGTAATTTTTGTATTTTTCAAAAAATAGAGGATAATAGAGAAACGCATAACATTTTATATGTGAAATCTGACAAGCGAAATTCGAGGCATTCAATGAATACAGCGACGTTGCACAAAGTAGCACAACACATGGCGCAAGCTGAACGTGTGCTATTTATCACTGGGGCGGGTATGTCGGCAGATTCGGGATTGCCCACATATCGAGGTATTGGCGGCTTGTATAATGGGCGTTTGACGGCACATCACATTCCCATTGAAGTGGCTTTATCAGGGCAAATGCTTCTTACTTCGCCTGAAGTCACTTGGCAATATTTGTACGAAATTGAACAGGCCTGCCGCGGAGCTTCTTACAACCGCGGACACGAAATTATTAAAGAAATTCAAGAATATATCCCTGATACATGGATTTTAACCCAAAATATTGACGGTTTTCATCGCCAAGTGGGTTGCGAAAAATTGATCGAAATTCATGGACGATTGTACGATTTATTTTGCACTTATTGCGATTATAAAGTGACCGTAGAAAATTATCTTCATCTACACATTCCCCCAAAATGCCCAAAATGTGGTCATTTAGTGCGGCCGGACGTGGTTTTGTTTGGTGAAATGCTGCCCAGTTCTGCTTTATCGGTGCTGACCAAACAATTAACAAAAGGGTTTGATATGGTATTTAGTATTGGCACTACCAGTGTATTTCCTTACATTTCAGCCCCCGTACAAATGGCACGGCAACAAAAACGAATCACCGTTGAAATCAATCCAAGTACCACTGAAGTCAGTCATTTGGTCGATTATCGTCTTGTCGGCGGCGCAACCGACATGTTGACGCAATTGTGGCAACAGATGAACGACAACGGATTGTAAAAACACTGAATTCGCCTACAAAACAAGCGCGTTAAACCAGCGACGCACACTCAGCGGAACAGCCAGCAAACCAAAACGCAACCACACCGCTGTGGCCACTCCCCAGTATAAAACCAATGGGTAACGCTGCCGAAAGAATTTTTTATAAAAACGAATCATGCCGCGATGTTTATACCACAATACCCGCAGCGGTTCGCGCTGACTGCACGCGCCTTTGATATGCACAATATTGATGTGGGGAATAAATAAAATCGGCCAACCCGCCTCGCCAAAACGCATAAACCAGTCTAAATCTTCACAGTGTAGAAAATACTGTTCATCCATCAATCCCACCTGCAACACCGCTTCCTGTCGTACGACCATGCACGCGCCAGAAATGCCTTCAATGGCGACGGGTTGGCTGGGGAGCGGATGTTCAGTGAGAACAAAATTGTCAAAACGCGACTGCTGGGGAAACCAACGGTTTAAATGCAGCACTCTCACCAAAGCGCGCCAAGGGCTAGGAATGGCACGGCGACAGCCGGCTTGTTCTGTGCCGTCGGGATTGCGCACCAAACCACCGGCCATGCCATAGGTACGGTATTGTTCTTGGTCTAACACCGCACAAAATTGTTGCAAAGTATCCGCTTGCAACAAACAATCAGGATTTAACACCACAGAATAATCCGTCTCCACCTGCGATAACACCTGATTCACCGCGGCGGCAAAGCCGCGATTTTCACTGTTTTGTATCACTGTTATGGGTGCGTCGGGCGGCAACTGCTGGGTTAATATGGAAATACTCTGATCCACAGAAGCATTGTCAACCACGTAAATCCAAATGGGTATCGTCGATAATAATACGCTTTGCACACATTCGGTCAACAAAGCCCCACCATTGTAATTGACAATAATCACCGACACGCGCACGGGAGAAGTACAACTCATGGCATTTAACCGATTTTAGCGTTTCATTGAATCGAAAAATTCATTGTTGGTTTTGGTGATTTTCAAGCGATCCAATAAAAACTCCATCGCGGCCACTTCTTCCATTGGATTAAGAATTTTGCGCAGAATCCACATTTTTTGTAATTCTTCGGGGGTAGTGAGCAGTTCTTCGCGGCGGGTGCCGGAGCGGTTGATGTGGATGGCGGGGTAAATTCGTTTTTCGCTGATTTTGCGGTCTAAATGAATTTCGTTGTTGCCGGTGCCTTTGAACTCTTCGTAGATTACATCGTCCATCCGCGATCCCGTGTCAATCAAGGCCGTGGCAATAATGGTTAAACTGCCGCCTTCTTCGATATTACGCGCTGCGCCAAAAAAGCGTTTGGGACGGTGTAATGCGTTGGCATCCACGCCCCCCGTCAACACTTTACCCGATGAGGGAACAACGGTATTGTAAGCGCGTGCCAAACGGGTAATAGAATCTAATAAAATCACCACATCTCGCTTATGTTCGACCAAACGCTTGGCTTTTTCGATCACCATTTCAGCCACTTGTACGTGACGAGTGGCGGGTTCATCAAAGGTACTAGAAATCACCTCTCCGCGTACGGAACGCGCCATTTCAGTCACTTCTTCTGGACGCTCATCAATTAATAATACAATAAGATAGCATTCTGGATGATTCACGGCGATGGAGTGAGCGATGTTTTGTAACATCATGGTTTTACCCGATTTGGGCGGCGACACAATCAGCCCCCGTTGTCCTTTGCCTAAAGGCGCGGAAAGATCGATGACGCGGGGAGTCAAATCTTCTGTACTGCCGTTGCCTAATTCTAATTGAAAGCGTTCTGTGGGGAAGAGAGGCGTGAGATTTTCAAAAAGGACTTTATTGCGGGCTTGTTCGGGCGATTCAAAATTAATTTCGCTGACTTTGAGCAGAGCAAAATAACGTTCTCCTTCTTTGGGAGGGCGAATTTTGCCTGAAATGGTGTCACCTGTGCGTAAGTTAAAACGTCGAATTTGACTGGGCGAGACGTAAATGTCGTCGGGGCCTGCCAAATAAGAACTGTCGGCAGAGCGCAGAAAGCCAAAGCCATCTTGTAAAATTTCTAATACGCCATCGCCAAAAATATCTTCACCTTTTTTGGCGTGGGCTTTGAGTAGGGCGAAGATAACATCTTGTTTACGGGCGCGGGCAGTGCCTTCTAATCCCATTTCTTGGGCTAAATCGATAATTTCGGCGGCAGATTGTTTTTTCAGTTCAGTTAGATTCATGGCGTTTACGATAGGATTGAATAGCGTAGAGTGGTGAGGTCATAGGAGATAAGCCGCAAGTGGGTACGTAAGTCTATCTCGACCATAGGTCGGACAGCACATTGGAGAAGGCGACCACTTGGGTTTGGAAAACACACAGTCAACATGGATTTTATGCGATAAATCAAAGGGTTTTAACGGTCAATGGGTCAGTCGCGTCTGATAGCAGAGTCGGGCGAGGTTGAGAACTCGTCGGGATGTCTATTGGCGGTGATGGCTATTGAAGCGGTCGGGTTTCGGTTAGGCAAGAAGCGCGGCCGAAATGATCAGGTTTTATTTAACGGGTTTAAGGAGTCGTTGGACGCGATTTTGAGATTTTGACGTTATGTGGTTTGAAACTGATGGGGTTTGACGGCGGTTTGTTACGGTCATCAACGACAAGTCATTCACAGCCTAGCATAGATGAGCGGGGATGTCTAGTGTTTGCGGGGAAATCAGCTCTCTCAATTTAAACCCTACCCAATGACTCAAGAATTAGATCAAGAGTGCGTTTTAGACATAAAATAGGGTATTTTTAGAAACAGGTTCGCAAGCAATCACTGCTTACGAACCCATTTTCACCCAAAAAACTAAAACAATTTAGTTTTTCTCACGATCCACTAATTTATTGGCTTTAATCCACGGCATCATGCTGCGCAAACGTTCACCGACCACTTCGATCTGATGTTCACGGGCAATGCGACGCTTGGCTTTTAAAGTCGCAGTGCCAGCTTGGTTTTCTAAAATAAATTCACGGGCAAATTCGCCTGTTTGAATTTCTTTTAAAATCTTACGCATTTCCGCTTTAGTTTCATCGTTAATAATGCGCGGGCCGCGAGTAATGTCGCCATATTCGGCCGTGTTAGAAATCGAATAACGCATATTGGCAATGCCGCCTTCATACATTAAATCGACAATTAACTTTAATTCATGCAAACATTCAAAATAAGCCATTTCAGGCGCATAACCCGCTTCGACTAAGGTTTCAAATCCCGCTTGTACTAAAGCCGTTGCTCCACCGCATAACACCGCTTGTTCACCGAATAAATCCGTTTCTGTTTCTTCTCTGAAACTGGTTTCAATTACGCCTGCGCGGCCGCCGCCATTGGCACTGGCATAAGACAATGCAAGATCAAACGCCTTACCCGACGCATTTTGATAAATCGCAATTAAACTCGGCACGCCGCCGCCATTCACATACGTCGAACGCACCAAATGCCCCGGTCCTTTAGGCGCGATCATGATCACGTCTAAATCTTCATGCGGTTGAATTTGCTCAAAATGAATGTTAAAACCATGCGCAAACGCCACCGCAGCACCCGGACGAATATGCGGCGCAATGCTGTCGTTGTACAAACGCGCTTGATGCTCGTCTGGAGCTAAAATCATCACCACATCCGCCCAAGCAGCGGCTTCTTCGACGGTTTTCACGGTTAAACCCGCTTTTTGCGCCTTGTGCGCCGAACCTGAACCCGCACGCAAGCCGACCACCACTTCTACGCCCGAATCTTTCAAATTATTCGCATGGGCGTGTCCTTGAGAACCGTAGCCAATAATCGCTACTTTCTTGCTTCTAATCAGCGATAAATCCGCATCTTTATCGTAATAAACATTTAACAAAGTTTTATCTCCCAATAAGGTGTCTGTTTAATGGGCGCAATCAATAACTATTGCACCCTTTTTTTTCGCCGCATTAAGGTTAGGCTTGCAGGCTCTTATTGCCGCGTCCAATCCCCGATACGCCCGTGCGTACCACTTCGATAATTAAAGACTCTTCCAATGCTTTAATAAACGCATCGATTTTGTCCCGTGGCCCTGTTAATTCGATGGTGTAATTATTGTCGGCCACATCGATAATTCGGCCGCGAAAAATGTCCGCTAATCGCTTCACTTCTTCGCGTTGATGATTAGAACCCGCTTTGACCTTGATCAGCATCAATTCGCGTTCAATATGTTGACCTTCGGTTAAATCGATCAACTTGATCACATCAACTAACTTGTTGAGTTGCTTCGTGATTTGCTCAATAATCCCATCAGAACCGCTAGTAACTAAAGTCATACGCGACATCGACGGGTCTTCCGTGGGCGCGACGGTCAACGATTCAATATTGTAACCGCGAGCGGAAAATAAACCCGCAACCCGCGATAAAGCACCCGCTTCATTTTCCAATAAAATTGAGATTGTGTGACGACGCACCATTATGCTAACTCCCGATCTGGCCCTAAAAACATCTCATGTTGACCCTTGCCCGCAGCCACCATAGGATAAACGTTTTCGGTTTGGTCTGTAATAAAGTCTAAGAATACCAAGCGATCGGTAATGGCAAAGGCTTCGCGTAATGCAGATTCTACATCATCGCGGTTTTCAATGCGCATTCCAATGTGGCCGTAACTCTCCGCTAATTTGACAAAATCGGGCAGTGCGTCCATATACGAGTGAGAATAGCGTTTATTATAAAACATCTCTTGCCACTGCCGCACCATACCCATATAGCGGTTGTTCAAATTGACAATTTTAATGGGCAGGTCGTATTGTTTGCAGGTGGATAATTCCTGAATACACATCTGAATACTGGCTTCACCAGTGATACATGCTACTGTGGCTTCAGGATACGCCAAACGCACGCCCATCGCCGACGGTAAACCAAAGCCCATCGTGCCTAATCCACCCGAATTGATCCAACGACGCGGTTTGTCGAATTTGTAAAATTGCGCCGCCCACATCTGATGTTGTCCTACATCAGAAGTAATAAAGGCATCGCCTTGTGTGATTTCGTATAGTTTTTCAATCACATATTGCGGTTTAATCAAGGCACTGTTGCGATCATAGGACAGGCAATTTTTGGCACGCCAGACATTAATCTGATCCCACCAGGTTTTTAAGGCGTGTTCATCAGGTTTGCGTCCACTTTCTTCCAATAAACCAATGAGTTCCCGCAACACATTATTCACATTCCCAACAATGGGAATTTGTACGGGGACATTTTTGGAAATCGAAGACGGATCAATGTCAATATGCACAATTTTGGCGTAAGGACAGAATTTTTCCAAATCGCCCGTGACTCGATCATCAAAACGCGCCCCAATAGCAATTAATACATCGCATTCGTGCATGGCCATGTTGGCTTCGTAAGTGCCGTGCATTCCTAACATGCCCACATATTGCGGATCGGTGGCAGGATACGCACCTAAACCCATTAACGTTAATGTAATCGGATAGCCCAGAAAACGAGTAAATTGGGTCAAACTCTCCGCGGCATTGCCCAAAACCGCACCGCCGCCCGTGTAAATCATAGGACGCTTGGCCGATAGAATTAAATCAGCCGCTTTACGAATTTGTCCCAAATGTCCTACACTAACAGGTTTATAAGAGCGCATTTCTACCGTGTCGGGGTAGTGAAATGCGGTGCTGTGTGCGGTGATGTCTTTGGGAATGTCAACCACAACAGGCCCCGGACGGCCAGTGGTGGCTACGTAAAATGCTTGTTTCAAAGTTACCGCTAAGTCTTTGACATCTTTAACTAAAAAGTTGTGTTTGACACAAGGGCGCGTGATGCCGACAGAGTCCACTTCTTGGAATGCGTCATTGCCAATTAAGTGGGTGGGAACTTGGCCGGTGATGACTACCATAGGAATTGAATCCATGTAGGCTGTGGCGATACCTGTCACGGCGTTGGTGGCACCGGGACCTGAAGTCACCAATACCACGCCCGGTTTTCCCGTCGCACGAGCGTAGCCGTCGGCGGCATGAGTTGCGCCTTGTTCGTGCCGTACAAGAATGTGTTGCACGCCAGAGGGTTGTTTAAATAGGGCATCATAGATGTGGAGGACGGAGCCGCCGGGATAGCCGAAGACGAATTCCACGCCTTCTGCGGCCAGACATCGGACTACTATTTCTGCACCTGTTAAGATTTCTGTTTCTGTATTGGCCATATTCATTGCGTGTCGGCCCCCCTCACTGAGACGATAATGGGTAAAAAAATACGGGATATGCTTACAAGCGGCATGTACCCGCAGTAAAGCAAACTTACTAAGCTATCAATTGATATAAAGTTCGTCAAGTAGAATTTTGGGATTCCAGCCACTTATATAAAAAATTACTCCACAGGAAAACTCAATATTGCATCAATCTCCGCCATTAATGCAATCGTGCGTTTAATGGCAGCGAGAATGTAAAGATAATGGTTAATCTCATCAAAATTTAAGCGGTGTCCTTTGCAGTCTTTTAACCATTTTTGACACACTTGATAACCACCAATATAAAAATGCCATACGTCTTCACTGATGCCATCAAAATATTGCTTGGCATTAATAAAAACTTGACCGTCTTTATAGACGATTTTATCCACCATATTATCGCCATCAATAGGATAACCATTATCACCATCTAATGCCGCTTGCATTAAATGAATTTGTGCTAATTCATTTCCCAATTGCACCAATTGGCTAAACAATTCTCGATTGCTGGTTAAAGGCAAACGGGGGAAATCAATTTTTAAGAAACCCGCGTAACGTTCTCGATAAGTGGGGCTGTGAAAAACCGCGTACATATAAAAAAACACATCTTCAGCACTGACCGTTTTATTTAAATCACCACGCCCTTCGTCGATAAATTCAAGTTTTAAATTGCGTTCAATGTGAGTGATAAAATCAGGGTTAAAATTTGGTTTGCGTTGGCTATCAGATTCCGTTTTAAAAGCAGGAAATAAACCTTTTTCTTTGGTGGAATAAAGGTATAGAGGAAATAAGTAATTAATATCCAAAGAAGAAATAGCTGTTGAACCAGAAACTAACAAATCAGTCACAAAAAATGTACAATAAGAATCAGAACTTCGAGATCGTCTGATTGTAATTAAACCTAAATTATCTCCTATTAACATATGACGCATGACTTCAGAGCGTGGGCGACAAATAAAACCACGGCTATTACCTGTATAATAAGTGTATCTTTTATCAAAAGGACGATATAAAATAGGTTGCACCAATTCTCTATTTAGCCCGCTGTCGATAATATCTTTTTGAGCCGTATTAACCTTCCAATCTCTGGCATCTTTACCCAAGTCAAATCGTTGTCTGGCTTTCTCCGTTTCTAATGTCGCAAATTCACGAATAATTTGCATCATTGCGTCAGGAGTATTTTGAACCGCTAATTTATCCCGTGCAGTGACAATACCTACCGAATTAATCGGCATCATTTCAGTAATTTTCCAGCCTGCTTCATACTCTTGTTTTAAATCGATATTTTGCGGCACAAACATATAAAACGGCGCAGTCGGTTTAAGTTCCGTCCATTGCGTGCTGCTAATATCATGCGCATTCAAATAAGTATCTTTTGCCGCTCTATTTCCCCATAAATCGGCATGAAACACTTTAGCAGGACGTTGATATTCCTTTTTATGCTTAATAAAAATACCAATGCTCACGCCTTGCTGAATATCAAACACATTAACGTCTGGATTGCCTTCTGGCGTGCGTTCTCTTTTCTTACTATTACCGTGTAAATCTAATAAATAGATTTCGTTAAAATCCTGCATTAATGCTTGACGCATTCCACGAAAAGTGGGATTGTCTAAATAACCATGATTAGTAATAAATCCTAAAACACCATAACCCGTTCTCACAATGCGCCAATGTGCAAAACGAATAAATTTGACATAATCATCATTTAACCATTTTGGATTTCTTTCGCCTAATGGTTTGCCATCCACTTGAAAATAATTAGCCACCGCTGTTTCTTGAGAAAAACCTGTTAAAACGCCTTTTAATAATTGCGTTATCCATTCACCAAAATTAGCCGAATGTCCAGAATAAGGTGGATTGCCTAAAATCACCATCACAGGCGCATCTTGCTTAATTGCATTAGCCGCCGCCGCTTCATTGGCAAGCCATTGCGCCATTAAAGTTTTTTGATCGCCGTGTGGTTCATCTAGGGTATTGGTCAGAAATAATCGCAGACGTTCGTTGCTTTGAAAATCATAACCATATTCTTTTAATAACAGACCTAATTTCATGTGCGCCACGGTATAAGGTGCCATTAATAATTCAAACCCATATACCCGCGGTAATAAATGCTCAGACACATAACTAGACCATGCGCCTTTGACTTTAGCAAAACGCTCAAAGATTTTCATAATAACCGCATATAAAAAAGTGCCTGTTCCCGTCGCAGGATCAAGGATTTGCACTTTATGCACACCCGAATCTAAACGAGTATTGTCCGCTAAACCCTCTTTTAATTGGAATTGTTTTTTCAATATCAAATCCAATGAGCGCACAATATAATTCACTACTGATTCAGGTGTGTAATAAACTCCTCTCACTTCTCTTAATGCAGGATTATATTCCCGTAAAAAAGTTTCATAAAAATGCACAATCGGATCATTGCGTCCTGTGCGTTTGCTGAAATCTTCTAAAATCGCAGTAATATCAATGCGATTTAATACCGCAATTAAATGCTCCACTGCCCAAACCAATCGATCATCTAATTCAGAACCTGCAATTTGATTAAATAAATTGCGTAAAAAAGGATTGGTTTTTGGAACAAAAAAACCTGCGGTCATGCGATTAAAAGTTTGCGTTGATTCAGTACTGCATTTAGCCGCAAATAAACCATAACAAATCGTTTGCGCGTACATATCGGCAAATTCAGAAGCGGTTAAATTATCTAATAAAACTTCTCGAAAAGTCTCAAGTTGGGCTTGTAATAAGCCTTTATTCTTTTCTCTCAATTCATGTTGATAAGATTCTTCAATCACATGACAAATTAACCGCGCAATTCTAGCCATTTTCTTAGCTAATTGCTCCGAATCCCGCAAAGTAGCAACACGAGAAGTACGGAATAATTCCATAAGCGGAGTTAAATCCGCATTTTCGATGGGAATTAAGCGATTATTATTTTTATCGAAATTTGCCAATTTAACCGTTAATTCCGTGCGCAATTCGCCTTCAGTAAACCAGCGGAATTCTAAATAATCGGTTAAAATTAAATTTGACAGCGAATCACGATAACGTTTTAATTGCTCTGATTCGGCTAATTTAACCAAATCTTCGCCTATATCTTTGGCTTCAATATGTCCAATCGGTTCTTCACCTTTGATAATTTCAAAATCAGGCGCACCACACGCAATGCGCGTGGCTTCGTGAACCACTTGGCAATCGAATAATAACGTCTCTAATAAATGCTGCAATGCCATGCGATGGGTTAATTCTTTGGCTTTGCCAGTGGTTAAATTGGCTTGTAATTTGGCGAGATAGGTTTCAATTAGGGTCATGGGATTTATCCTTAAAAAATTACTCCACAGGAAAACTCAATATTGCATCAATCTCCGCCATTAATGCAATCGTGCGTTTAATGGCAGCGAGAATGTAAAGATAATGGTTAATCTCATCAAAATTTAAGCGGTGTCCTTTGCGGTCTTTTAACCATTTTTGACACACTTGATAACCACCAATATAAAAATGCCATACGTCTTCACTGATGCCATCAAAATATTGCTTGGCATTAATAAAAACTTGACCGTCTTTATAGACGATTTTATCCACCATATTATCGCCATCAATAGGATAACCATTATCACCATCTAATGCCGCTTGCATTAAATGAATTTGTGCTAATTCATTTCCCAATTGCACCAATTGGCTAAACAATTCTCGATTGCTGGTTAAAGGCAAACGGGGGAAATCAATTTTTAAGAAACCCGCGTAACGTTCTCGATAAGTGGGGCTGTTGAGAATAGCGTAGATATAATTAAAAATATCTAATGCGCCCATTGTTTCAATTAAATCGCCTTGATCTTCAGCGATAAAGAGCAGTTTTAATTGAGACTCTAATTGTTTTATTAATTGTGGAGAGAAATTAGCCGTTTTAGGTATAGTTTTAGATTCTCCATTGTAGTGTCCATTAATAAATTTATCTTTCTTAGAAGGATATAAATAAAGAGGGAAAACATAACTTCCACCCTTATTGCTTAAAGTGGTTCTAAAATCGACTAAAATATCGGACAGCAAAGCATGAGTAAAAATGCCTTCTGCTACTTGGCGAACAGAAATTAAACCGATGTTGTTTTCTCTCACAACATGTTCCATCACTCCACGGCGCGGTCTGCAAATAAAACCACAGTCATTACCTGTATAATAAGTGTATCTTTTATCAAAAGGACGATATAAAATAGGTTGCACCAATTCTCTATTTAGCCCGCTGTCGATAATATCTTTTTGAGCCGTATTAACCTTCCAATCTCTGGCATCTTTACCCAAGTCAAATCGTTGTCTGGCTTTCTCCGTTTCTAATGTCGCAAATTCACGAATAATTTGCATCATTGCGTCAGGAGTATTTTGAACCGCTAATTTATCCCGTGCAGTGACAATACCTACCGAATTAATCGGCATCATTTCAGTAATTTTCCAGCCTGCTTCATACTCTTGTTTTAAATCGATATTTTGCGGCACAAACATATAAAACGGCGCAGTCGGTTTAAGTTCCGTCCATTGCGTGCTGCTAATATCATGCGCATTCAAATAAGTATCTTTTGCCGCTCTATTTCCCCATAAATCGGCATGAAACACTTTAGCAGGACGTTGATATTCCTTTTTATGCTTAATAAAAATACCAATGCTCACGCCTTGCTGAATATCAAACACATTAACGTCTGGATTGCCTTCTGGCGTGCGTTCTCTTTTCTTACTATTACCGTGTAAATCTAATAAATAGATTTCGTTAAAATCCTGCATTAATGCTTGACGCATTCCACGAAAAGTGGGATTGTCTAAATAACCATGATTAGTAATAAATCCTAAAACACCATAACCCGTTCTCACAATGCGCCAATGTGCAAAACGAATAAATTTGACATAATCATCATTTAACCATTTTGGATTTCTTTCGCCTAATGGTTTGCCATCCACTTGAAAATAATTAGCCACCGCTGTTTCTTGAGAAAAACCTGTTAAAACGCCTTTTAATAATTGCGTTATCCATTCACCAAAATTAGCCGAATGTCCAGAATAAGGTGGATTGCCTAAAATCACCATCACAGGCGCATCTTGCTTAATTGCATTAGCCGCCGCCGCTTCATTGGCAAGCCATTGCGCCATTAAAGTTTTTTGATCGCCGTGTGGTTCATCTAGGGTATTGGTCAGAAATAATCGCAGACGTTCGTTGCTTTGAAAATCATAACCATATTCTTTTAATAACAGACCTAATTTCATGTGCGCCACGGTATAAGGTGCCATTAATAATTCAAACCCATATACCCGCGGTAATAAATGCTCAGACACATAACTAGACCACGCGCCTTTGACTTTAGCAAAACGCTCAAAGATTTTCATAATAACCGCATATAAAAAAGTGCCTGTTCCCGTCGCAGGATCAAGGATTTGCACTTTATGCACACCCGAATCTAAACGAGTATTGTCCGCTAAACCCTCTTTTAATTGGAATTGTTTTTTCAATATCAAATCCAATGAGCGCACAATATAATTCACTACTGATTCAGGTGTGTAATAAACTCCTCTCACTTCTCTTAATGCAGGATTATATTCCCGTAAAAAAGTTTCATAAAAATGCACAATCGGATCATTGCGTCCTGTGCGTTTGCTGAAATCTTCTAAAATCGCAGTAATATCAATGCGATTTAATACCGCAATTAAATGCTCCACTGCCCAAACCAATCGATCATCTAATTCAGAACCTGCAATTTGATTAAATAAATTGCGTAAAAAAGGATTGGTTTTTGGAACAAAAAAACCTGCGGTCATGCGATTAAAAGTTTGCGTTGATTCAGTACTGCATTTAGCCGCAAATAAACCATAACAAATCGTTTGCGCGTACATATCGGCAAATTCAGAAGCGGTTAAATTATCTAATAAAACTTCTCGAAAAGTCTCAAGTTGGGCTTGTAATAAGCCTTTATTCTTTTCTCTCAATTCATGTTGATAAGATTCTTCAATCACATGACAAATTAACCGCGCAATTCTAGCCATTTTCTTAGCTAATTGCTCCGAATCCCGCAAAGTAGCAACACGAGAAGTACGGAATAATTCCATAAGCGGAGTTAAATCCGCATTTTCGATGGGAATTAAGCGATTATTATTTTTATCGAAATTTGCCAATTTAACCGTTAATTCCGTGCGCAATTCGCCTTCAGTAAACCAGCGGAATTCTAAATAATCGGTTAAAATTAAATTTGACAGCGAATCACGATAACGTTTTAATTGCTCTGATTCGGCTAATTTAACCAAATCTTCGCCTATATCTTTGGCTTCAATATGTCCAATCGGTTCTTCACCTTTGATAATTTCAAAATCAGGCGCACCACACGCAATGCGCGTGGCTTCGTGAACCACTTGGCAATCGAATAATAACGTCTCTAATAAATGCTGCAATGCCATGCGATGGGTTAATTCTTTGGCTTTGCCAGTGGTTAAATTGGCTTGTAACTTTTCTAAATAAATTTCAATAGGAGTCATGGTGGAATTTGGGCTTCATGAAAAAAGGAAAAAGATAAATTATACAGGCAAAAAACAACATATCCATACGACTGATGTATTTTTTTATTCTCACTTGAGAAACAAGAAAAAATTATTTTTATCGCTTTTTAATTTCTTTTTTTATGCCTCTTTACCCTGCCGTTATCAACCGTTAAAATTCAAGCTCAATAAGCCATTTCATTGGCAAACAAAAGATACTATTTTATTTCTCACCTATGGAGTGCTTAATCAATATGAAAATACTCATTATTGGCGGAGGTGGCCGTGAACACGCACTGGCTTGGAAAATGGCGCAATCCCCTAAAGTACAACATGTTTACGTTGCGCCCGGCAACGCAGGAACGGCAATGGAGGAGCGTGTCAGCAATGTCGCCATTACCGCAAATCAGTTGGAAGCCTTACGTGATTTTGCTCAACAGCAAGCGATTGATTTAACAGTGGTTGGGCCGGAAGTACCGCTGGTTGCGGGAATTGTAGACTTATTTCAAGCATCTGGATTACGCTGTTTCGGCCCAAGTCGGGCTGCGGCGCAATTGGAAGGATCAAAAGCGTTTACAAAAGATTTTTTAGCGCGTCACGGTATTCCTACTGCGGCTTACCAAACGTTTACCGATGTGGATTTAGCGGTGGCGTGGATTCAACAGCACGGCGCGCCGCTGGTGGTAAAAGCCGATGGTTTGGCGGCGGGCAAAGGCGTAATCATTGCGCATACGGAACAGGAAGCCATCAGTGCAGTACAAGACATGTTAGCGGGTAATGTGTTTGGTGATGCGGGGCATCGCGTTGTATTAGAAGCGTTTTTAATGGGGGAAGAAGCCAGTTTTATTTGCATGGTTGATGGTGAACACATTTTGCCCATGGCCACCTCGCAAGATCACAAAGCCCGTGATGACGGTGATCAAGGGCCTAATACAGGTGGTATGGGGGCGTATTCGCCTGCGCCTGTGGTTACGCCAGAAATTCATGAACGTATTTTAAAAGAGGTCATTGAACCGACAGTGCGCGGTATGGCGGCGGAAGGTAATCGTTATACTGGATTTTTGTATGCGGGAGTGATGATCGATGCGACGGGAACACCTTATGTTTTAGAGTACAATTGTCGTTTTGGCGATCCTGAAACGCAACCAATCATGTTACGTTTAAATGCTGATTTGGTTGAATTGTGTTTCGCGGCATTGGAGGGGAAACTGGATCAAGTGCAAGCCGTTTGGGATACGCGAGCGGCATTAGGTGTGGTCATGGCAGCGGGCGGTTATCCCAATCAATACGCCAGTGGCGCACCCATCGAGGGATTGACCGAAGGTGATACACCAGATTGTAAAGTATTTCATGCAGGAACGGCGATTACGCCCATAGGAGATGTGGTGACAGCGGGAGGTCGTGTATTATGTGTGTGCGCCTTAGGAGAATCGGTGGCCGCAGCACAACAGCGCGCTTATGCGCGAATTCAACAGATTCATTGGACTGATGCGTATTATCGCAAAGACATTGGCTATCGTGCTGTAGCGCGTGAACGCGCTTCAAAATAAAAAATAGTTGAATCAACAAGATAGCTAAATTAACGGTGCGCCAGCGTGCAACCGTCACCTGACGCACCTACCGTGTTCAGATTGGGTAGGAACAACCTGATCACACGGTTAATTCAGCTATCGCAAAAATGATACCAAAAATCATTAGAATGTACCATTGGCTTTTTTCTGTCAGCATTTTTTTGCTGACTGTTAAAAAAACTCACCACCACTTTTGAGATTGTTAATTATGCAAAATAAATTTTTAGGAACAGGGCAGGCGGGATTTCATCCTTTACGCAAAATTAAAGTGATTATTTCTGGGTTATATTTCGCGGTTATTACTGATTTTAGTGTGGCTTATAAGTTGGTGCTGTCTATTTTGTTTTTAATCGCGGCATTTTATTTACGGCGATGGGTTGATTTTGAGATTTTATTATTAGCCACTGCATTGGTATTGATGGCAGAAATGTTTAATACGACTGTGGAGGCTTTGTGTGATTTTGTCGAGACGCAACACAATGAAAAAATAAGAATTATCAAGGACATTGCGGCTGCGGCAACGGGAGTTGCCATATTGGTTTGGTTTGTTGTGTTGTCGATAGAATTGCTGCGTTTATGGCGTTTTTTTATCGATTCGTAATAGTTTAAATCTGAATCTGAATTTTTAAAAATTCATCTGAAAATTTAAAGTCAGATAGATTCAGATTCAGAGTGACATTAGATAAATAGTTTTCTATTCTTTTATCTTTTCATTGGGATTATTTTTCCCGCCCACCGTCACCACCACCCAATTTTCAGGCGTTAAACGCGACCGCATGGCTTCGTACACTTGTTCAGGTGTCACTGCGTCAACCCGCGCATTAAAATGTTGTAAATGATCTAAGCCAATTCCTTCATAAAAACCAATTACGGTTAAATAATTGATAATCTTAGCATTACTGTTAATGCGCGAAGGAAATCCACCTGTAATATTTCGTTTAATGGCCGCCAAACGCTCGGCATCTGGAGCGTGTGCAACAAAATCTCTTATGGTTTGTTGCATAATGGCTAAGGTGGTTTCGGCTTGGTCGTTGCGGGTTTGGGCGGTTGCTGCGAATAAACCTTTTTCCCGTAAAGCTGAAATACTGCTATACGTACTGTATGCCAAACCACGCTGTTCCCGCACCGCTTGCATCAACAGCGAGCGAAAACTGCTGCCGCCCAGCAGATGATTGCCCACAAATAAGGGAAAATAATACTCGTCAGATCGAGTCATACCCGGTTGACCGATAAAAATATGCGTCTGTTGACTGGGAAAATCGATATGAATACGTTGTGGAGTCGTCAAAGCTGGCACGGGAGGCAAAGCGGCTGCCTTTTCA